>NZ_JBIUWN010000001.1:0-201424 GCF_044743485.1 Pseudomonas sp. NPDC087614
CGGGGGAAGCAGCATCTTAAGTAATGCGGCTCTGCGTTCAGGTGAATAGTACGGCACGACCAGTCTCTTTCCGCCCCCGATATGCTTTTTTTGGAAAAACCGGAGAGGCGACAACTATCCTGACACCGGGGGGGTTGATCAGTGCAAAAAACGCTACCCGTGACAATTTCAGATGAGTCACGCGGTTCCATCTTTTGGGGTGTTTTGAGAATTTCTACCTGAATGTACGAGAATTGTAAGCAAACGGATAAAAAGGTTGGTGCCACTAGTTGGCCCGCCGATACTTACGAGCACCAAAGTAGGTCAACAAGGACATTTTCATGCTCGTTCTTCAAGGAACTCACTCATGACTATCGGCTATACCGGTGCTTGGCAGAGCAAGGCGGGTTTGCTGGTGCAGGACACCGGCAGTAGAGGCAAACAGGTGTCGCAAAGCACCAAGGTGAGGCAGATGCTGACCCTGGTCGGCAACGATCCGAATGCGCTGAACATCGCTGAGATGGACAAGCAAAAGCTGCACAAGAACATCAAGGGTTTCGACCCGGATAACGTGTCGGCGAAGCAGTTGGGCAACCTCAGTACATTCTTGCGCAGCAAAGGCCTGATTTCCGATCTGACGGCAATGACCCTGCTCAACGCCGGTGACAAGTTCGATCGTTTCGGGGTGCAGAAAGATCCGGATGCAAAGTTCAGTGCGCTGGAGTACTTCGCCACGCAACTCGATACCATTCAGACCAACGCGATCAAGGGCGACAAATACGCCAACGGTTTGATCCCCGAGTACAAGAAAGCCATTTACGTGCTGCAGAACCTCAAGACCTATGGCAAGGGTAACGGCACGACGCCGCCAACCGACAAAGGCGTCAGCTCCAAGGCGTGAGCGTCAGAAGAAGATGGCCCGTTCCAATCGCGACGGGCCAATGTGTTAATTCCAGCCTCCCCTGATATTGCGCTGAACCTCATCATGCAGGACCTGCATGCGCGGGCAATGCAGCTTTAGCGCGCATTGTCGGACGCCGCGATGAAAGAGCGCGAGCCAGCTCCCTTCCGTGTCGTCGCCGGGTGCCAGGCCGGTAAATACAAAGCCGATGGCCGTTAGCCTGTTCAGATCGCTGGCGAAATGGCGCGACAGTCTCAGGCGTATCGAAATCAGCCAATGTTGCGGTAATGCCTGTAACTGCTTGAGTAGGCTCGGACTCAGCTCCTTTAGCCGCATGTCATGCCGATCAGCGTGTTGTTCAAGTTGAACCGGTGCGCCACGCCAGGGAAGTGCATGCGTTCGCGTGCCGAATACACGACAAAGGTGCTGCATGAAAACCCGACAACTGGCTGGCCATGTCTGTCTGGGCAATGGGCGTTGATACCCGTCGATGACGCGACAACCCAGGACGATCGATTCAGGCGTTGGGCAGCCGAAGGGTGAAGGGACGTAATCCGGCAGCAGTCCGGTGTTGTGAAAACCGATATTGATTGCCATGCGTTGCGTGTACGGATGATGGGTCACTTGCTTGATTGAAACGTCGTGACAGCCAAGCGCTTGTGCGTGAATCAACAGTTGCTGGCCTAGACGCGTCGCGATGTTTTGTCCGCGGGTGTCAGGGTGAACGACGCTCAAGGCCAGTTCGGCACTGTGTGAGCCGTTGTCCCTGAACAGGGTCGCGTGCCCCAGGATCTGCTGTCCGACCACGGCGACCAGCGAGTGCCAGCGCTTGTCGCCGTGGTTTTGGCTGATCATGTGCGGCAGGTAGACATGGGGTTGCACGTAATGGTCGCCGTACACTTGCCGGAACAGTTGACTGACTGCCGCCGCATCGGTGTCGCGATAGTTACGCAGGATCAACGTTTCCATCAGGCGCCTCCTTGTCGTTGTGTTCGTAGCGGCGCCGATCCAGCACTCGCAGGCATTTGCCCGAACGCGGATGGCGTGGCAGATCTTCAAGCGTGCAGCTTTGGGTATGCAGATCCAGAAGTTGGTTTGCCTGCAATTGCGTAATCAACGGGTACCGTTCGATCAGCCCGGCCTTCAGGCTTCGGTTGACTTCATCCAGGTCGGGGGATCGAGTGCTTGGCACCCATTTCAGGCTCAACACATCCTTGTGCGCACTCTGTTCGATCACCAGTTGCCAGTCGTCACTGGCCGCGGTGCGCCGGACCAAATCGCCGATTTCATGAGGGATCAGTGACAAAATACCCAGCCGAACCCGTTGGCTGTTCGCACTGCGGCCCCTGAGCGCGAATTTGCGCCGCGCCGCGCCAACGGGCTCTCGCCAACAGGCGCGGTCGCCCACCGGGTAACGAATCAGTGGCATCAATCGACGTTTGAGGTGGGTGAGTACCAGTACACCGATCTGGTCACAGGCATCGATCACTTCACCGGACTGTTCGTCGATGATCTCCAGAATGATGTGGTCGTCACGCATTCGATGCTCGCCTTCGACACAGTCGTGGTGGCTGGCCCCGATGAAACCGGCATCGACGCTGGCGTAGCCAATCGAGCTGATGCGTGCGCTGGGAAACGCCAGATGGAGGCGTTGACGTTGCGAAGCGAACAGGCTTTCTCCGCCATAAAGCAGGGTGTCGACGCCGGGCAGTGTCTGCCCCCGACGATTGAGCCAACTGGCGAAGGTCAGCAGGTGCGCGGGTAGACCCGCCAGCACATTGATCGAGTGCTGCACCACGGCTTCGGCCAGAACGTCTGAGCCGACGTCGCCGGTGAACGGGAACTCGGTGATGTCTTGTGCGACGTGCGCCAATGAATCATGGATGAACAGGAAGCTGGCGTAGAGGTCGCCGGCAAAGAACAGGTTGGCTACCCGGTCACCGGATTTGAACTGCCCATTCAGGCTGTCGCCGAAGTCACTCACCAGTTGTCGCCATTCATCCTGGGTATAAACCGAGAGTTTGCCGGCGCTGGTGGAACCGCCGGTTTTAAAAACCAGTGCGTGTTCCACGGGCCCAGTCAACACTGGCCAAGTGTTGAGGCTCTGACTGTTGTTCCAGTAGGCAACAGGATCAATCAACGGCAGTTGCGCGAGTGATGTTTTTTTCTCGGGAATATCCGCGAAGTGTTTCCCGTAAAAGTGTGAGTGCTGACGAACGAACGTAATCAACTCGTTCACAGGATCGGTTGTTTCCATAGTGTTCTCTTTTATATAAAGGCCTGATCGAGTTAGCCGGTTTTTATTTTCGTCTTGAGTCAATCAGTAGCGGCGTCTTGCCGCTGTGTTTGTTTCGAGTGAAGTGTTCAGTCGGACAGACTTCAACTTTCAGTATTAAGAGTCCGGCTTCATAAACGGTCATCAGGGTCGAGTAGTTTGATAACCGGGTGTGTACCTGTGCCGCTTCGAGTTCACTGCGCACCAGGATTCGCTCGATGCCGTCGGGGGCATGATCCAGCAGCAGTTGGAACGGGACCTGCAGGTGCAACGCCAATTCGCTCAGTGAGATGAAGTCGGTGCCGAGGCGGATCAGCGTGCCATGCCGTTGCAGCAGTTCGAAGCGTGGCGACGTGAGTCCGCATTGGCACAGGCCGGGCACCCAGCGTCCGGTGTCGCCAACGTCATAACGCTGTACGGTCTGCCCTTGCCGAGCGATAGAGGTAAACAGCAGTCGACCCACCTGATTGCCAACGACGGGAAGATCGTCGTCAAGTGCGACGATTTCCAGCTGTTGGGTGTCATTCATCAGGTGGAACACACCGTCGCCCGTGGCTTGGCAAGCGTGACCGAGGGGGCCTGCGTCGACGCTGCCGTAAATCGCCGAGCGAATGCTGGAAACACCGCAATCGCTCAGTAGCGCCCGGTTCTGTTCGCTCAGGTGCTCGCCGCCAAGGAAAACCTTTTTGACTGCGCCATAGGCCTGCAACCTTTCGCGTTCGTTGAGGAACAGGCGATGCACGGTGCTGGGCATGCCCATCAGGACCGTCACACGCTGGTCAATGATCAGTTGGGCAATCTCGCGGTAATCGTCATCAGCCGGGGCTCCCATCGGCAAGTGCGTGATGTCCAGCAGTTCGAGCACTTTGGCAAAGCTGAGGAACCCCCCGTAGAGCCCGCCGCAGAAAAACAGATTCATCACCCGGTCTCGCGATGGGTCGAGACCGGCGGCAAACAAACCGTCAGCGGTTGCACGCATCTGCCGATGAAAGTCGCGGTAGCTGTAGCCGGACAGCGCCGGCGTGCCGCTGCTGCCTCCAGAGCGGAAGTACAACTGCGCCGTTGGGTTGAACGGCTGGTGGGTGAAGGCGTGTTTGTCCATGATCGGCTGGCCGGACAGCGGCGCGTTGAGCGGCGTGCGGTCGAGGGTGGCGTGGGTTGGCAGGACGGCGCCAGGCACGCTGACCGATACCCGTCGGCTGAGGCGTTGTAACGCGTAAACGCCATCATGCGGTTCGCCGTCGTAGCCGTCGTGGATGCCATCCACTGGCGCGATACGCGTCACACCAGCGCCGATCAGTGTTCGCGCCAATTCGCCGATATGCGGTTCGGCACACAGCAGCGCGCAGCTTTGTAGGACATTGCGCCAAGGCAACAGGGTGGCGCTGATCAGCGCGCGGGGCACAGGGTGCAAGAGCACGCTGCGAAACAGTGGCGACGGACTGAGTTGGCGGTTATGCGCCCAGATCACTCGCCAGCCCGACGCACTGAACACGCGACCGGTTTGCCGGGCGAAACTCTGCGCCAGGCGTGCCATGTGCGTGTGTGTGATGATTTGTGAGGCTTCTTCGGGCGTGGGCGACAGCGCCGGCCACTGCCCGCTGCGTCGTTCGAAAGCTTCAGCCAGGCGCTCGCCGATATCTTGCAACACCACCGGATCGTCACTGTCCACCAGCAACCATTGCGGGCTGGAGCAGGCCTGTTGATCCAGCCGGCAGACCTCATCGGCGACGGCATCCAGCGCCTGCGACGTGGCGGCATCGGGTGTCAGATAAACGAAGCTGATGCGGTGTCCCCAATCGATCCAGCGACAGCCAGCCGGGATCTGCTGGCGAATCGCGTGCAGGGCCGATTCGCCGCCCCAGGCCGCGACACCGTTGGCGCGTTTGCACAATGCCCCAATGTGTTCAGTTTTGACCGGCAAGACCGCCACGTAATTCGCGAGTTGACCGGTAAGATCGCATTGCACGAATGCACCGAGCAGTTGCGCGGTCAGGTTCCGATCGCTGCTGCTGGGGCGCAACCAGTTGACGTTGCCAGCCAGCAGGCTTTCCAGTACGGCGCAGAATGCCAGTAACGGCGCGTTGCCCGGGGTGATGTGCACGACCAGTCCGAGCGGGCTCCAACACTCGAAACACGCTTGCCGATAATTGATTCGGCGCAATGATTCAGGTTGCGTGCCGAGTTCGCGTTGCAATTTGACTTGCAACGCTTGCGGGTCGCAGAAAGCGATCAGGCTTTGTCGTTGCCCTGCATCGAGTACCGACGTGTAATCGGGGCTGCGCAATTGCTCGGCAAACCGTGCGGCAGCCGCCATCACGGTGTTGCTTTCAAGCGGCGTGCTCAGGTGTTGCACCAGGTCATGGTCGAGGTGTTCAAGCGCCTGGTCGAGCGTGGAATCGTTATGCAAATGGCCGTTGATCAAATACATATCAGTGCCTCCCCAATAACTCGGACGCCGCCATCGCGCAGCTTCTGCCTGCCGTAGTGCCAGCGCGGCCATGCAGTTCGAACCAGTCGCCGGCGAGTGAGCAGCCACAACTCGCGCCAGGGTGCAGTGTGGCCAGATCGCTCATCACCACGGCGTGCGCGGGGCTGGACGAGATATAGGGCGAGACAAATCCCAGCAAGCCTTGCTGGCCATAGGGCTGAACAGAGAAGTCCTGGGGATTGCGCACGAACACCTTCGAATAGACCGGGACATGGAAATGATGGTGCTCGCATTCGATGTAAGGCACGGCGTGTTCGACTGCGCCGTAACCATCGCGACAGCGCGACGTTTCGATGCCCAATTGCCGGTGGATGCGCGCATATAACTGCTGTCTGGGTATCTCTTGGGCCGCTTGGGTTTTCCAGCCACCACCGAAGAACGCCAACGAACCCGCGGGCAGTTGCAGATCGGGCACGCCGCTATCTTCCATCCGTTGCAGGGTTTGCCACAAAAATGCCGGAAAGCCGAGAATGCGCACCGCAAGACCTTCTTCGGCAAACGCCTGCAAGGCGGCAATGACACCAAACAGATCGAACTGATGGCCGTCCCCGCTGCTGCGCAGGGCGTAGACCACGCGATTGGCTGGAGCGAAACGGCATAGAAACTGATCAGTGAATGAGGTGCCCAGTGTGATGCGACCTTGCGGCTCATAACTGAGCAGCAGGTAGTTGCACGGCGTGTCCGGGGTATCCCAGCTGTAATGACGAAAGATCTGCGCGACCATGAATTGGGCCGCAGACAGGCTGCGTTCGTCATAGCGCATGCGACTTTTCTGGCCACTGGTGCCGGACGACGTCAGTTCCAGAGCCTGCTCCCCAGCGCGGCTGAGCAGCAGTTGCTGTTTGAAGAAGTTGGCAAAGATCGGCGGCAGACGTGACCAGTCATCCAGGCTGTCCAGATCGCTGGCCTCGATCCCGTTGGCGTTCAACCAGTGTTCGTAGCCCGGCGTCTGCTGGCAGTGATACCGGCTGATTTCAGCCATGGCCCGGTCAAACAGCCCCGAGGGTACTGAGTCCGGGCAATAGGGCTGTGTCAACGCGCAGAGCGCGTCGCTTGAGGGTAAGTGGATCATCAATAGTCCTTTATCGAGGAGGGGCGAAACAGTTCTTTGCGGCTCGCAAGAACCCGTGAAGCAAGGGCAGGCACATCAGGCCACTGAGCGCGGCGCAAATGGCGAAGAGTTCGAGACGTGTGCCGCCACCGATCGCCGCAATGATCGAGCCGCCGACACCCATCACGGCAATGGAAAGCATGCCGATCATGGCTGAGACAAGACCTTTGCTGTCGTCAGTACTGAATAGCGCCAGGCGATACAGCGCGGCATTGCTGATACCCAGTCCAACGGCGTACAGCGACAGACCGGCCACCACTGGCCCCACACCTGCGCCAGACAGTGCGCAACCTATCAGTGTCAGCAGGCCCAGGCAGAACGGCCAAAGCGCCAGACGAATCAACTGTGGTAACGCGTGAGTGACCAGCAAGCGGTCGAGAATCAGGTTGCCAACGATCACGGCAGAGAAAATCGGGATTTGCCATAGTCCGTACTCAAGCGGCGTCAGGCCCTGCAACTGGATCAGCAGCAACGGTGCCAGGCCGATCCAGGCGATCAAGGGCAGACTCATCAACCCTAGTGCGAGGCTTGCGCCGAGAAACCTCCGGTTGCCGAGCAGGGTAAGGTAGCGCCGGCGGATCTGGCGCAAGGAGAAGGGCTCCGGCGCTTGCAGGCTGCCATCTCGGCGCACAACGCCGACGGTCTCCGGCATGTAGGCATAGAGCCCCAGCCACACGGCGGCGGCTGCCAGACCCAGGCCCAGAAACAGATCGCGCCAAGTCAGCCATTCCAGCAATAGACTGCCGAGTATCGGCCCCAGCAGCGGCGACAACAGCGCAACGTTGCCGAGCAGCGCCATCAAGCGCACAGCATCGGCCTCGCTGAACACTTCCTGAAGCGCCGGATAACTGACCGCCACAACAAAACCCACGCCCATGCCTTGCACCAGTCGCAGCACATTGAACGCTTCTATGCTGTGGATGGTGAAAGCGGCTGTGCAAGCGGCGGCGAACAGCGCGCAGCCGATCAACAACACGCGCCGTCGTCCCCAGTGATCGGATAGCGCTCCGATCAACCACTGCAGGCAAACACCCCCCAGTAGATAAAGATTGAAAGCATTGGGTACATGACGGGCATCGGCCTGTAGTTGCGCGGTAACGTTCAACATGGCCGGCATGATCAAGTCACTGGCCATATAAGTCAGTAACTCAAAAGCCGTAAGGGCCAGACAGAATCCGATAACTTGTCGTGGGGCGATTTTAATCAATGTTCTCTGCATGGACTTCCTTGTTTATAGTCGCGGAAAAGTTTGCAGAGACTAGGCGGAGGTGCTCTTGTCACCTAGCGCTTTGCTGAGACATTAAATTTCAAATGCTTGCAGGTTATTTAATGGATCAGAAAAGTTGTGAGGCGCACTAAGTTGTCGGCGAGTTGTGATAAAACAATGCCCGCTGAATGGCGGGCATTGTTTACAGGGTCGGTTTTGTGCGCTTCCACCTGCCGCAATTATTGGTAAACGGGCAGGGTGAACGACTTCCTTCTAACGATGTTGATAATAGCCAGGGCCTCCCTGGTAATGGCGATGGTGATCACCATGCCAGCCGCCGTGGGGGAAAATGATGCAACCACTCAGGGTCAGCAGGGCAAGAACCGGAATCAGCCAGGTGATTCGACGCAGCATTTCAAAAATCCTCATGGTTACGCCGTCATGAAGCCAAAACTCTTCAGCGGCTGTAATATGAGACCCCGTTTGCAGCGGCGCATCCCCGTAAAACGGTAAGCGCATGGCATGCAAGCGGATACAAACCGGATACATTCCAAAGTTTCAGGAAGCCGCAATGACCCAGAAGCAACGCTTGATTTTTTCGATTGTGATCGCCGTGTCCGTGCTGGCAATCATGCTCGGCCTGTCCTGGCTGCAAAACGCCGGCATGATCAGTGAGAAGACATTTCAGTACATCGCCATCGGTGTGGCGGTGGTCGTGGTCGTGATCAACGGCGTGATGCGCCGCAAGGTCAAACCCTGACGGCGCTCGCCGCACGCATCAATCGTTGTTGAGAACGGCAGCAGCCTGCGGATGCAGGCTGTAGCTCTTGTCTGCATTGAAGGTGATCACACCCTCGGCGCACAGACGCTTGAGGACTTCGCGCACACTGAGAAACGACAGCGGAATACCCAGATCCAGCAATTGGCTGTGGACGCCGCGCACGCCCAGATGCCGATCATTTTGGGCCGCAACCAGCAGGGCGTCGATGACTTTCAGACGGATCAGGCTGGTGCGCAGACCGAAGCTTTTCAGCAGTAACCGGATACGTTCATTGCCGTGACGGTCGACGCGTTGCCCGAAATCGCTCGCGTGGGGGCTCATGGAAGCTCCTTGTGGGGCCTGGCTACCGTCCGTTGGTAGTTGCGAGTTGTACATGCGATTACTCCTTTTCAGAGCCTGATCGGGAAAGGTTTTTGACGGTCTTTCAAACAAGACGTATCAACCCGACAAATCATGAAAGAAAAAATGTAGAAATTTTGTCGGAAATTCGTCCTCTCTGTGTAATCACGGCACATAACCGCTGTTGCGAGGGCTAAATTTTTTTCTACAGGTTCGTCTCCATCACAGGCTCATTGCGCGTGGACGCATGGGTGTTTCCAGAGCGGACCCGCGGCCCCTCACTGGCTTGGCGCAGCAACGCCGGGTCCGCTCTTCGGTATTTCGATCAGGAGCGAGCGTGATTATTTCCAGGCACTTAACCAGACTGACCTCTGCCGGTATGTTTCTTGGGCTGAGCCTGTCGGCCCATGCGTTCAGCCCGGCCCTCGATACCAGCGCCGAAATCCGGCGCACCGGTTTTGGCGTGCCGCATATCCGTGCGCAAGACGAACGTGGTCTCGGTTTCGGGATCGGATACGCCTACGCACAGGACAACCTGTGTCTTTTGGCCAATGAGATCGTAACGGTCAATGGTCAGCGTTCACGTTATTTCGGGCCGGAGCAGTTCACCGTCGAACAGCGCGAAAACCGTGTCAGCGATGTGTTTTTCACCTGGCTCAATACACCTGAAGCGGTCAACGAATTCTGGCGGGCGCAACCTGTTCAGGTGCGGGATCTGGTGCAGGGGTATGCCGCCGGCTATAACCGCTATCTAGCCCAGCGCCGTGAGCAGGGCCTGCCGCAACAATGTCAGGGCGAGTGGGTGCGCGATATCACGCCTCAAGACCTGGTGAAACTGACGCGTCGCCTGTTGGTCGAGGGGGGTGTCGGCCAGTTCGCCGAAGCCCTGGCGGGCGCAACGCCGCCTCATGCCACGGCTCGGGTTGAACACGTCAGTCACGCCTACGCGTTGGCCGACGCCCGCCTGCAGCGCTTCGCACTGGACCGTGGCAGCAATGCCGTGGCGGTGGGCAGTGAACGCTCCTTCAACGGTCGCGGGATGCTGTTGGCCAACCCTCACTTTCCCTGGGTTGGCGGTATGCGTTTCTATCAAATGCACCTGACCATTCCTGGCAAGCTCGATGTCATGGGCGCGGCCTTGCCGGGATTGCCGATGATCAACATTGGCTTCAACCAGCACCTGGCCTGGACTCACACAGTCGACGCTTCCAGGCACTTCACCTTGTATCGGCTGCAACTCGATCCGAAAGACCCGACGCACTATTTGCTCGACGGTCAATCAGTGCCGATGAGCAAGCAGACGGTGACCGTGCAGATCAAACAGGCTGATGGGCAGGTAGTGCCGGACGTACGTGACGTCTATAGCTCGAAGTTCGGGCCGATCGTGCAGTGGCCGGGCAAGCTCGACTGGGATAATCAGTTTGCCTACAGCCTGCGTGATGCCAACCTCGATAACGATCGTGTGCTCAAGCAATGGTATGCAATGAACCAGGCTTCCTCGCTCGAGCAATTGCAGAACTCGGTGCACAAGATCCAGGGAATCCCGTGGGTCAATACGCTCGCAGCGGATGACAAGGGGCAAACGCTGTACATGAACCTGTCCGTGGTGCCGAACGTCAGCCGTGAAAAACTGGCCAGGTGCAGCGACCCGCGAGCCGGTACCAAGATGATCGTGCTGGACGGCGCCAACAGCGATTGCGCCTGGGACATTGATCCGAAAGCAGCGCAAAAGGGTATTTATGCGTCCAGCCAATTGCCGCAATTGCTGCGCAAGGACTTCGTCCAGCACTCCAACGATTCCGCTTGGCTGGCCAACCCGGCGCAACCGCTCACCGGTTTCTCACCGCTGATCAGTCAGGAAGGCCAGCCGTTGGGCTTGCGCTCCCGGTTTGCGCTGGAGCGTCTGGCTGGCCTGAGTAAAAAAGGGTCGGTGGCGGTGCAGGATCTGCAGCAAATGGTGATGGATGATCAGGTCTATCTGGCGAGCCAGGTTGCACCGGATCTGTTGGCGTTCTGCGCCACCGATCTTGGTGCCGATGCGCAAACACTGAAACCGCTGTGTGCCAGCCTCAAGGCGTGGGACGGTCGGGCCAATCTGGATGCGGGCCTGGGCCTGGTGCATTTCCAGAACATCATGCAAGCGTTGCAGACGTCAGGGGATATCTGGCGCGTGGCCTTCGATCCGAAAGACGCACAACACACACCGCGCGGTCTGGCTGTCGAGCAGCCAGCGGTGGCCAAGGCACTGCGTGAAGCGATGCTGGCGTCGGTCGCGTCGGTCGACAAGATGGGCCTCACGCCGCAAACCCGTTGGGGTGATATTCAAGTGGCCAGCAGTGGTGGGCAGCAGACGCCGATTCATGGCGGACCGGGTACGCTGGGGATCTACAATGCCATCCAGAGCGTGCCCCGCGAAGACGGCAAACTTGAAGTGGTCAGCGGCACCAGTTATCTGCAAGTCGTGACCTTCGATGAGAAAGGTCCGCACGCGCAGGGACTGTTGGCGTTCTCGCTGTCCAGCGACCCGGCATCGAAGTATTCGCGGGACCAGACCGAGGCGTTCTCTAAGAAACGGTGGAGTGTGCTGCCGTTTACCGAACAGCAGATTCAGGGGGATGCGCAATATCAGGTGCAAACCATTCACGGTTCGCTGGGCAAGGCGGCAGAAGTGGCTGCGCAATAAGTACAGCGTTCATTGAGCCAGGCATGAAGGCCGCACCCCGTAAGGGCGCGGCCTTCAGCTTTTTGGCGGTTGCCTGGGTATCGAATTGATTACCGGGTTGCCTTCCTTGTTGCGCGTCAGGTAGACGGGCAAGACTTTGGGCAGTGAGTGGGCGAGGTTGTCGAGTTCTTTGATGTTGTAAATGCCGCCCACCCGAATCGAACCGGTGTGGGTGTCGGCGAGCATCAACGGCTTGGCCAGATAGCGGTTGATCAGCGGCAACGCGTCATCGAGAGCCATGTTGTCCAGCACCAGTTTGCCGCTGCGCCAGGCCAGTGATGTGTCGTTGGGGTAGGTCTGGCTGACCTGCGGCGTGTAGTCGCCGTGTCTGTAGCGTGCCTGCATGGACGGCCCGAGACGCAAACCATCGCCCGGCAACGCGGTGTTGCTGCTCACCAGCACCGAGCCTTCGATCAGGTTGACCCGCACTTGATCCTCATACTTCCAGACGTTGAAACGCGTACCGGTTACCCGAATCCGGCCCTCGCCGGCACGTACGATGAACGGGCGAGACAGGTCGTGACTGACCGCAAAGTACGCCTCACCTTTTTTCAGGGTGACTCGCCGTTCGTTTTTGTAATTGCTGAAGGTCAGATCGGTGTTCAGGTTCAGTTCGAGCTGACTGCCGTCACTGAGCGTGACCTGGCGGACATTGTCGGTGGCTGAGAGATGCTGATAGCTGTTGGGTAGCCAGCCAAGATTCCATCCGGTGTAGGCCGCCAGCGGCAACGTGAGCGCGCAGACCGTCGCCGCTATAACGTATTGACGCCACGAGCGGGCTGGCTGGGCAATCGGCGGAGCAACGGCAGGTTCGGGGCGTGGCAGGTGTCCGGCAACGTCCCAAATCTCCAGCATGGCCTCATACTCGAACGCATGCAGCGGATGCGCGGCGTGCCAATGCTCAAAAGCGCGACGCTCTTCATCTGTGCAGTCAGCGGCGTGCAGGCGCATGCACCAGTGCGCAGCGGCATCGGTGACGGCATCGTATTCGGCTTCCGAGAGAGTGTCTTGGGTCATTGAGTCGTCCTGATTTCGCACATTCTAACCTTGACGGGAAGTGGCCGAGAACATCAGTCATGGCATTTGCCCATCAAAACGGAAACTATTTTTTCTCGGCTACCCAACCAGAAGGACTGATTCGCGTACCCGAGTGATGGCTGTGAAGGCGTGCGCAGGTTTCGATCCCTGCGCATTTTTTTGTGCTTTTTCAGGGGCGCGGCACCGGATCCAGTTGCCGACCCATCTCGCAAACGAGGCGGGCGATGGAGTCGGCGTTGCGCAAAATCACATCGATGCGCACATCCGCTGAGTGCCTATCAAGAAACGCATCGCGCGCCTCGTCCATGGTCGGGGTGAGGGTCAGATCGAGAATGTCTTTGCTGATGTCCTCAGCCCCCGGGATTTTATCCAGACTGACAAATGAACCTTTTTTCCTGCTCCAGCGTGCAAACAGCGTTTCGCGCGGGGTCGTGAGCGACAGCGCCTGGGTCTGGAGGTCTACCAACTCCTGCTCGATAGTCTGGCCGTACACCGTGAGGGTTTCGATCAAGTCGTGAAACGGGCGCCGTGCCTCCAGGGTGGCAATATCCTTGGCCTTGGAATACTGGTGGGCAAACTCGTGGATCAGTGTCGCTGCTTGGGCGTGGCCATCAATGTCGAAAGGCTCGATGAGGGACGGTGCATACCAGCTCAACTGCGGGTTGAAAAAGTTTTCGGTGAAGTGAACCATTTTGCGGTGGTCGTCGTTCAGCACAAACGCAATGACGCAGGACTGGAAAGCATTGGAGCCCACAACGAAGCGATCTGTGTTCAACAGATCATCGTCGGGATCCACCAACGCCCGGCAAATGGGCACGATCGCCTTGTTGAGTTTGCTCAGTAAACCGCTATCGACTTGGGCCACGCCGAAAAACACTTTGAGAAATCCATCCAGGCGGGTGCCAGGAACGTTGGCTTTCAACTGGGCCAGATTGTGCAGGCTGTTGAATGCATAGAAGCGGGCAAGATCAACAGCGTGCTGCAGTATTTGCGCTTTCTGGGGATGGTTGCGGCGTATCTCCTTCATACCGATGGCTTCGATGTTCAGCATGACCCTGCGATCCAACTCCAGGGTGTATCGCTTGTGCAGTCTGGAGATTGCTTTGCCGTAGTGCACCGCATGGCGATCGGGCGCCAGCAAGAGTCGCGAGCCGGTCAACCGTAACGACGGACCGGGCTTTTCATCGTCAAGAATCTGCCAGACCGCCCCGGGTTGGTCGACACGATGAACCTTGCCGTCGATAGCGGTATACGTGCGCTTGGTGATCGGATCCTCATACGTGCCGTTTTTCGCGTCACGCTTGAGGTCCTCAAGCGCCACAGCCGTGTTTTCAAACGCCTGTAACTCGGTGCGCCTGGGTGACGTTAAACGGATCTGCGACCACGCCGGGGCCACCAGGGCGGGCGAGTTCGACAATGCGTCAACGTTACCGGCGGTGCTCTCTGTTTTGGTTGAAGAAAGAATGGAGAGCGCGGATTCTGCTGAGGCGGCGCTTTCGCTCGTGAGGCGGCCCAGACTGATCATCTGCACTGCGCCGTCGATAAATGATTTCAGGGCTTGCGTCCAATGATGATCCTGCAGGTTTTCAGCCGAATTCTTGAAATCCTTGTATGCCTGCCAAAGGAATGTCACGTACGAGAGCTTGCCCGGCAGCAACCCCGAGATCGGATGGGGGCCATGACTGAACAGGTTTTTCGCCGCTTCCCAGTCGTCTTGAGCATGGCTGAGCGCCTGGCAACTCAACAATTGCGGCAGCAGTTTGAGATTGTCACTGAAGAGCCTGTGCAACAGGTTGCCGGTAATGGCACGGCCCGACAGTGTCATTTCGCTGGTTTCGCCGACGCTCGCCTGCCAAAGCCCCCGAAATACCGATTGCTGTTCGATCGGCAGCCGGCGAATCACCAGATCCTGAAAGCTGCCTGGCGTGTTCACGGCCGCGATCAGGCTCTTCTCATCGGCGAATTCGCGAAAAAGCTCTTGCGCATAGGGCGCATAAAGGACCATTGGCCCCGGCTGACCGCCGCCCGGGCCAATGATGTAAAGACCAAGCGCTTCGACAGCGCTTGCGCCTGCTGTTTTGACCAGCGACAACGGATATGCCGTGGCATGAGCGCCCTCAACGGTTGCCCGTGCTATGCCGTCCGGTATGTCCAGCACTTGGCAAAGGTAATCGAAGGCGCTGGCTGACAATTGCTGTTGCAGTTTCAATCCATGTGCATGTTGCAACAGTTGCCAGGGCGTCTGCCGAATGAAGCGCTCTTTGCGTGCTTGGGCCTGAGCAGGGTCACCGGAGAGCGCATCGGTAATTTTTCTGGCGAAAGTCGTCGGAATCGCCAGCGACAACAACAGTTGCCGGACGGTATTTTGATCCAGGCCTGCAGGGAGTGGTTTTGTCGTCCTTGCGGCGACTTTGAAGCCGGTGCCCTGGGCGATGTTGATGTGGTTCAACGCAAAATCGGTGAGCGCGAGGGCAGGGCCCGCCAAGGCCAGATTGGGGATGATCTCGATGTCTTGCGGCTCGAGCGGGTTGCCTTTGAATCGAGCGTCGAGCAATGACTTCAACGTCTGACTGACGTAATCGGCCAGAGAGGGCAGGCCGCTGAGGTAGTCCTTGTGATCGACCACGCTGCGGCGCCATTGCTCAAGCAGTTCGAGATGCAACTGTTGCTCGTCCACGGGTGCCATACCCAGCCAGGCGGGTAGCGATTGTTGCTGGTTGATGGCCGTTGCCAGGTGAATCGTTCGCAGCAGGTTGGTATCGATTGCCGTTCTTTTGAGCGTGGCCAGGGCTGGGGCGCGTCCGGCGCGGTCCTTCAGGCGTTCGCGTACCGCATCGCAACGTGCAAGGAAGTGCTCAATGCCAGATTGTGCGCGGTTGTGCAGAATATTGTCCTCGATCAACCGTAAGGGACCCAGGGTGTACGCCTGATGGTGCTGGCGTGCCTGGGGCGCAAGGTTTTCCAGAAAAGCCAGACGCGCCACGCTGTCCTTCAGTCTTCGGCCCAGCGCCTGCCGCGCAACAGCAATATTGGGCAAAACTTCCAGCCCCAGCGCGGGTGTCCACACAATCACCCTTCCCGAGTGCAGGTCGTCGAGCCCGCCACGTTCTGTCAGCAAAACGCAATGAGCCAAAGGCAAAGGCTCTTTCGCACCGGGACTTTCCAGGCTGAGTGACCAGGCGTCGGGGCGAAATCCATTGAGTGAACGTCTATTGTCACGGCTGGGCTGATCGGGATGGAACACGGTATCGACAATTGCCTGCTCGGCCGTTTTAAGCGAGCCACTGAGCACCCTCAACGCCGCTTCACCGGTTACCCCGACAAACAGCGAGTGGGCCAACTGTGATCTCATTTTCTCAAGGTAACTGCGCTGCTCCTTTGCGGTGGTGGGCTGCCCCCTGAAGGAGCCCGTGAGCAAGGCATCGATGCCATCGCATGTTCTCGCGACTTCCCGGGCCCTGTGTGCCAGCACCCTGGACGGTTGTTGCACGCCGGCCAGCACCGGCCTTGTCGACCACCGTTTACCGGCATCCAGCGCCAGCAACCGCTCATTGATCATCGAGCGGATATCCAGGGCTTTATCGAACATGGCATGGATATCAACGCAGCCATCGCTGTGGCGGTAAACCTGCAAGGCAAATTCGATGCTTTGCCTCTGTTTGGTGATGATGGCCTCGAACAACACATTGAAAATATCGCCGCCGATGCTTTCGCCACTCACCTGAGGCCGGTCGAAGCCAATAAAGCGTTGACGCTCTTCAAGGTTCAACAAGCCGTAGAATTCGTCCTCGTGCCCAGGCGCGCGCAGTTTGCTCAACACGGTATCTTTCAGATCGTTGTAATCCTCAAGCACCTGCAAACCCATGGTCGGTGTGTAAAGACAGGCGTCTGTGTGGCTGATCATCAAAGAGCCCGCCAACTCGACATAGTTGGGCTCGTACTCCCACAGGCGCACTTTTTCGAGGATCGGGCGAGGGGTCGACAAGGCCGCCGGCTGAATCATCTGGTGCAGGGTGGCGAATTGACTGGCGTCGAGGGTGCCGGTTTCGCGCTTGATCATCAATTTGGCGCGTGCCTGTTCTTTCAGTGCTTCACCGAAGAAGACACGCCGTGTTGATCCCTGCGTAGCGGGAGCGTTCCAATAGCCTTCAATTTCGTGAAACAGCAGCATCTGCAACTTGCCCGATGCCTGTTGCAGCGCCTCTTCCCAAATTATCTGATCACCTTTGACCGGCACATGCCCGGGGTTGGAGAACTCATGCAATTGATCCGGCGGCCAGCTTCGATGCCGGTAAAGCATCAGCACGGCTTCGCTCAGGCTTGTTGAGTCATGCCAGTGCCGGGCCGGTTCCGAACCTGAGGCGGTGTCAGGGTTGGTGACGGCGGCGTCCGTGTAAAAATTGACTCGGGTTTGCCTCTGCTTCAGGTCGGGGAAACCGGCTTTCAACAGATCATCAAGGATCGTTTCTATCAGGGAGGTGAGCGAGGGCAAACGCTTCAACTCGCCAAGCATGGCCGCCGCGTTCAGTTTCTGGCACGCCAGAATGGCGCTCTTCTGGCTATCGAAAATATCCCCCTCGATTGTTTCGTAGCTCAGCGTAAGGCTGCTCTGTTCGACCACTTCTCTGCGCTGGGATAAAGCGAGAAAAGCCAGCAACTGATCCTCTTCTTTGGCTTCCTCCAAGCGTTTTTCGAGTAACGCCTCTAGGGTCGCAAGGCTGTCGTATTTCTGGATGCCATCGTAAGGGGTGTAGAGGATTGCGCCCTTGTCGTCGGGGGTTTCGCTGATGATGAAACTGCCGGCCAGCCTGATGGGCGCAGCCGTGCCGGCGCTGATGCGAATGTCTCGGGCGAGCATCGGCGGCGATTGCTCGCTGCGTAGCGCGTGTGTGGCCAGTTTCACATGGGCCAGCCATCTGAAGTCTTTGCTGTTGAGGTTGTGGGATTTGCCTGTTTTTTCCCAAAGACCGGGAAAGTTCAGGGTTTCGGGGAACAGCAGTGGGGCGGCTGTCTCAGGCATCATCGGGTCTCGGTAGGGCGCGCTGGGCGCAAAAAATGAGGCCAGAGACTAAGCGGTGTGGTGCGGGCAGAGGCGGTAGATAGTTATCGCATTGCGAGCGCGAGCGCGGGTCATGCTGTTGCAGGGTTGACAGGGGGGCGCTTGGGCGTGGTTAATCGGTTCGCAAGTTGTCGGTACGCTGTTGTTCCCTCCAATCATCATTCTGGAGCTTCAGATGTCTGCGCCACTCAACCCTGTGTCTTCTGCTGCCTCGACCTCGTTAACTTTCGAAGCGCTGACGCAATTGCTTGAAACGATTTTTCTGCGCCATGGCACGTCGACGGAGGTCGCCAAGGTGCTGGCCGCCAACTGCGCCGGGGCCGAACGTGATGGTGCCCACAGCCACGGCGTGTTCAGGATTGCGGGCTATGTCTCGACCCTGAAAAGCGGCTGGGTCAACGGACATGCCATACCGCAGGTCGAAGACGTCGCCTCGGGTTTCGTGCGCGTCGATGCCGGCAACGGTTTTGCCCAGCCAGCGCTGGCAGCCGCCCGGCCGTTGCTGGTTGAGAAGGCCCGTAGCGCGGGGATCGCAGTGTTGGCGATTCGCAACTCGCATCACTTTGCAGCCCTGTGGCCGGATGTCGAACCCTTCGCTGAAGAAGGTCTGGTGGCACTGAGCGTGGTCAACAGCATGACCTGTGTGGTGCCCCACGGCGCTGATCGGCCACTGTTCGGCACCAACCCGATTGCCTTTGCCGCGCCACGGGCCGGCGCTGCCCCGATTGTCTTCGACCTGGCCACCAGCGCAATTGCTCATGGCGACGTGCAGATCGCTGCGCGCAAAGGCGAACGGCTACCGGCAGGTATGGGCGTGGACAGCCTCGGTCAGCCAACCCAGGATCCCAGGGCGATTCTCGAAGGCGGGGCGTTGTTGCCGTTTGGCGGCCACAAGGGTTCGGCGTTGTCGATGATGGTGGAGCTACTGGCAGCGGCGCTGACCGGCGGCAATTTCTCATTCGAGTTCGACTGGTCAAACCATCCCGGCGCCAAAACGCCGTGGACCGGGCAGTTGCTGATCGTGATTGACCCGAGCAAAGCGGCCGGTCAAGGATTTGCCGAACGCAGCGAGGAACTGGTGCGCCAGATGCACGGTGTCGGGCTTAAACGATTGCCGGGTGATCGTCGGCATTTGCAGCGTGCCAGATCGCAGGCCGAGGGCATTGTGCTGGATGAGCAAACCCTGGCGCAGTTGCGGGAACTGGCCGGTTATTGAGTTTTGCGCCGACATGAAAAAGGCGAGTCACCAGACTCGCCTTTTTCATGTCGCACGGGGCTTAGCGGCGACCGAGCAACAAACCGACCACCAGACCGAAACCGGCCGAGATGGCCACGGTCTGCCACGGATGGCCACCGATGTAGTTCTCGGTGGCATCGATGGCCGGTTTGGTGCGATCGCGCACGCTCGATACCGAATCCAGCGCTTGCTGCAGTTTCAGAGTGATTTGGCCGCGCAAGTTCTCCGCTTCCTCTCCAACCAGTGAAGCACTGCTCTTGAGCAGTTTGTCGGACTCTTCGATCAGCGCCTGAAGTTCGCTGAAGGCTTGATCCTTGATTTGATCCTCGGCGTTTTGCGCGGCGGATTTGCGGGCCATTGGGTGACTCCTTGCAGGTGAATGGACAGTGATCAATGGAGTCCGGCGTCAGCTAAAAAGTTGCACTGAATTTAGCTCAGTGACAAAAACCTGCGCGGGAGATTTCCGCCGAGCGTGTAAGATGTCGCCATTTTACGCAGCAGGATAATTCCCCATGAGTTTCAATCTGGCCGACAAATCCCTCGCAGAGCGCGCCGCGCTGGAAGACGAGAAATCCCGTCTGTTCGAACTCTGGCAGAACAATCTGGGCAAAGCCAAAGGCGAAGCTGCGCGTTTGTTCGGCGAACGCGCCAAGCGCAAGGGCAAATGGGCCGAGTGGGTCCGGGCTGAGCTGGACGGCATGTCGCCGCCGGAGTTTGCCAATATGGTGCGCAGTGAAGTCAACCGCTTGATGGCCGCCAACAAGTAACGCGTTTTACCTGAAGCAGGCTGCAATCGCCTCGCGGACCTTGACCACCACGGGATCGATCTGTGTGCTGGTGCGCCAGCCCAGTTCAATCGGATAACGCGGCAAGGCCAGCGGGCAGGCCAGTAGCGCCAGACCGCTGAGTGCGGCGATGCGCTCGGCGGCATGTGCCGGGATCGTCGCCACCGCCTGACTGCCCTTGAGCAGGTACGGCAGCGCCGCGAAATGCGTTGTCGAGGCACACACCCGGCGACTCAAGCCCAGCGCCGCGAGCCCTTCATCGGTGATCCCGATAAAACCACCGGACGACACCAGAATGTGCTCGCGGGCGACAAACTCTTGCAGAGCGATCTGTTGCTGGCCGGGCGCAAGGCTCACCGGATCGACCAGGCACGCATAACCCCCTTCACCCAACACCTGACGGCTGAGCAGGCGTTCGGCAAAACCGCCAGCGGTGATCGCCAGGTCGATGCTGCGCTCCATCAGGGCGCGGGCGACGATCTGGCTGTGGGTCTGACGGAAGATCAGTCGCAGTTTCGGTGCGCTTCGGGCGATTTCTTCGATCAAGCGCTGGCCGTAGGCGATCTCGAAATCGTCCGACAGGCCCACCGTGACGGAACGGCCTTCATACTGATTGGCTGCGGGATCGACCATCGCCAGGCTTTGCCGGCATTTGTTCAGCGCCTCGCTGACCACCGGTTTCAGTTGATTGGCCTTGAGCGTCGGCGCCAGGCCGCGCCCGGTGCGGACAAACAATTGATCGCCATAGACCTCGCGCAAACGGCGCAATGCCGCGCTGACCGCCGATTGCGTCACGCCCAGACGCAGCGCCGCGCGGCTGGCACTCGACTCTTCATGCAGGGCTTCGAAGACTTTGAGCAGGTTGAGGTCGACGGTGGTGATATTCATATGGCTCATATCATTCAGCAGTAAACGGGGCTTTATTCATGATCACGCCGCGCTGGAGAATCAGCAACACCTGATCTTGATGGAGTGAGCGTCATGCCTAAATCAATCGTTGCTGCGCTGCAAATCGGCGCCTTGCCCGGTGGCAAAGGCGACACCCTGGAACAGATTCTCAGTTGGGAAGCGGCGATCGCTGAATCCGGCGCGGCGCTGGTGGTGATGCCCGAAGCTTTGCTCGGCGGGTATCCGAAAGGTGAGGCTTTTGGCACGCAACTGGGTTATCGCTTGCCCGAAGGTCGCGAGGCGTATGCGCGATATTTCGCCAACGCCATCGATGTGCCGGGGGTGGAAACCGAAGCGCTCGCCGGGTTATCTGCGCGCACCGGGGCCAATCTGGTGATCGGCGTGATCGAGCGCGCCGGCAGCACGCTGTATTGCGCGGCGCTGTACTTCGATCCGCAGGCCGGGCTGCTCGCCAAACACCGCAAACTGATGCCCACCGGCACGGAACGGCTGATTTGGGGCAAGGGCGATGGCTCGACGTTGCCGGTGCTCGACAGTCAGGTCGGCAAGCTTGGTGCGCTGGTGTGCTGGGAAAACATGATGCCGTTGCTGCGCACGGCGATGTACGCCAAGGGCGTGGAGGTCTGGTGCGCCCCGACCGTCGATGAGCGCGAGATGTGGCAGGTCAGCATGCGCCACATCGCCCATGAGGGCCGTTGCTTTGTGGTCAGCGCCTGTCAGGTGCAAGCCTCACCGAATGAACTGGGCGTGGAGATTGCCAACTGGCCGGCGGATCGTCCGTTGATTGCCGGGGGCAGTGTGATCGTCGGCCCGATGGGCGATGTGTTGGCGGGGCCATTGCGCGGCGAGGCGGGGTTGCTCACTGCCGAAATCGACACTGACGAGTTGGTGCGCGCGCGATATGACTACGATGTGGTTGGCCATTACGCCCGGCCGGATATCTTCGAGCTGAGCGTGGACGAACGGGCCAAACCTGGCGTGCGTTTCACCGGCTGATAAAAAACCTGTGTGAGCGTGTTTGCTCGCGAAAGCGTGTTTACGTTCAACAGTGATGTTGTCTGTTACGCCGTCTTCGCGAGCAAGCCCGCTCCCACAGGGGGTTTGTGTTGTGTTCGGGGTTATCGCGGGTGCAGCCATTCTTCGCGGGTGATTTCCCAGGTTTCCTGGGGGGCGAATCAGACGCATCCCGGCGCGCGCCGAGAACGTGCCAGGTTAACGCATTTTTACCACGTCGCGGCGCTGGTCTTGGGCAGGCTGAGTTTGCCGCTGTCGACAAAGCGCATGGTGCCGAACAAGCCGCCCGCGAGCTTGCCGCGCAGCACGTAGGGCAGGTTGTCGAGGGTTTGCGTCTGGCTCAGGCCGAGGGTCTGGCGCAGAACGGAAAACGCCGAAACGCTGACCGGTACGCTGACGATGGCTTCGGAGAACCGCGCAATCGAGCCGCTCTGGTCGCTCACGCCGGAGGCCAGTGAATGGCCGTTGACCTCCAGATCCAAGGCAATGCCGTTGTAGTCGATCGCGGTTTCGTTAGGGTTTTGCACGCGCAATTTGATGGCGAAGCGTACTTCCAGATCCTGACTGGCCAGCGGTTCGATACCGACCACATTGATGTTCACCGGGTCGCGGTTGGGGAACAGCGCGCAGGCACTGAGGGAAAGCACAAGCAGGGACAGGATGACGGCGTGGAGGCGGCGCATAAACAGTCTCTCAACAAAAAAGGGCTGAACCGTTGCCGGCTCAGCCCTTTTTCGCAGGCGTAGCGTTTAGCGGTTCAACTGTGCGACAGCCGCCAGTGAGGCAGGTTCACCTTTGGCCGCAACGTCCGGGTTTTCCATGACTTGAAGAATAGAGGCTTCCGGGTCGAAGTCATCTTCTTCCAGTTCGATGAATTCTTCCGGCAGGAAGATGTTCAGCACGATAGCGCACAACGCACCGACGGTGATCGGCGATTCGAAGATGTTGCGCAGTGCTTGTGGCAACTCGCGCAGGACTTGCGGCACGGCAGCGATGCCCAGGCCCATGCCGAGGGAGATCGCCACGATCAGCATGTTGCGCCGATGCAGGCCAGCCTCGGCGAGGATCTTGATCCCGGCCACGGCCACGGTGCCGAACATCACCAGTTCGGCGCCGCCGAGTACCGGCTTGGGCATCAGTTGCAGCACCGCGCCAATCATCGGGAATAACCCCAACACCACCAGCAGGCCGGCAATAAAGAACGCCACATAGCGGCTGGCCACGCCGGTGAGCTGAATCACGCCGTTGTTCTGGGCGAACGTCACCATCGGCATGCTGTTGAACACGGCGGCCATGGCCGAGTTGAGACCGTCGGCGAGCAGCCCGGACTTGATCCGGCGGATGTACAGCGGGCCTTTGACCGGCTGCCGGGAGATCATCGAGTTGGCGGTCAGATCGCCCGCCGCTTCCAGCGGTGACACCAGGAAAATCACCGCCACCGGCACGAACGCCACCCAATCGAAGTTGAAACCGTACTTGAACGGCACGGGCACGCTAACCAGCGGCACTTGGGGCAAACTGGCGAAATCGACGGTGCCCATCAGCCACGCGACGACGTAGCCGAAGGTCAGGCCGATCACAATCGCGCCCAAACGTAGGAACGGCACATCGACCCGGTTCAGCACCACGATGGTGCCCAGTACCAGCGCCGCCAGAAAGAGATGGCTGGCCGCGCCCAGATCCGCCGCGCCGAAGCCGCCGGCAATGTCGGTCATCGCCACTTTGATCAGCGACAGGCCCATCAGCGTGATGATCGTGCCGGTCACCACCGGGGTGATCAGCATGCGCAACTTGCCGATGAATTGGCTCAGCACCACTTCAATGAACGCGGCGAAAAAGCACACACCGAAGATCGTTGAAAGAATCTCGTCGGTACCACCGCCCCGTGCCTTGACCATGAACCCGGCACTGAGGATCACGCTGATAAAAGAAAAACTGGTGCCTTGCAGGCATAACAGACCTGAGCCTACCGGGCCGAATCGCTTGGCTTGCACGAAAGTGCCGAGGCCGGAGACGAACAGCGCCATGCTGATCAGGTAGGGGATTTCGCTTTGCAGACCGAGAGCACCGCCCATGATCAGGGTCGGCGTGATGATGCCAACGAAGCTCGCCAGCACATGTTGCAACGCGGCAAATACCGTGGCGGTGAGGTTCGGTCGGTCGTTTAGGCCGTAGATCAGATCGTTGTTGCGCGGGGCTTTTTCAGAGGCGGTCATGGTGTTTTGCGCGCCGTGAGGCGGGGCCGGGTCAGAAAATGGAGGCGCAGAATGCCGGAAGAGGGCGGCGAGGGCAACGCAATAAAACTGCCTGAAAGGTCAGCTTTTGTGGTGCGCCTGCCAAATCGATTCAAGCAAACGCGTGGAGCAAATCCTCTTCAAAGGCAATCTGCGCATCGCTGGGGGCATCGTCGGTAAACAGCGGGTGACCTGTTGCGCACAGCCGCTGTTACAGCAGTAAACGCTCCATCTCGCCGGGCATCGCGCTGATCAACTCGATGCGCACAGATTCATCTCGCTCGCGAAAGCGTCGGATCGTTTCGGCGACCCGTTGCAAGACCGATTGATCAACGGCCTCGCAAATGCCCAAACGCACCTCACCGATCAGGCGCCCGGCAACACCGTTGGATTGATGACGAAAGACTTCAATCGATTCAAACAACGTGCGGATGGCGATCAGCAGTTGCTCGCCCTTGGGCGTGACGCTGCACCCGCCCTTGCCACGGCTGCACAGGCGATAACCCAAGCGAGTTTCCAGTTTGGCCATTTGCTGGCTAATCATGCTTCCCCTATCCAGGCTGTGTTTCCCCGCGCTGTTGTTGTCCGTGGCCATCCATGCCCACGCTGAGGACAAGACCCTCAACCTCTACAGTTGGGCGGATTACGTGCCGCCGGCAACCTTGCAGCGTTTCGAGCGGGAAACCGGCATTCATGTGCGCTACGACACCTTCGATACTTGCGAAGTGCTGGAACCGGGCATGGACGTCGTTGAAGTGGCCCCGGCTTACGATCATGCGCAAGTGACTTCCTTGGCGGCAGCGACATTGGCCATGGAAATGCTCTGCCTGTACGCCGCCAAACACAAAGTCGACCTCTAAAACATCAATGGCCCCTGTGGGCGCGAGCAAGCCCGCGCCCACAGAAAAAGCCACAGGATGCAGAAGGCCATCGTGGCATACTCCCGCGCATGACTTTCGACTCCCCTCTAAGCGCCTGGCAGCATGCCATCGAACACAAGGGCTTCATCCAGGATGAAGCTCAGGAACATGCCGTCTTTGCGCTGCAAAAATGCCATGAAGCCCTGCGTGCCGATGCGCGTTCGGTCACTGGCGTCTATCTGTGGGGGCCGGTCGGGCGCGGCAAGACCTGGCTGATGGATCAGTTTTATCAGAGCCTGCGAGTGCCGGCGCGGCGTCAACACTTCCATCACTTCATGGGCTGGGTGCACCAACGCTCGTTTCAATTGACCGGGATCGCCGATCCGCTGCGGGCGCTGGCTAAAGAGTTAGCCGCCGAGGTGCGGGTGCTGTGTTTCGATGAGTTGTTCGTCAACGACATCGGCGACGCGATCATTCTCGGTCGGCTGTTTCAGGTGATGTTCGACGAAGGCGTGATGATTGTCTGTACCTCCAACCTGCCGCCGGATGATTTGTACGCCGATGGCTTCAATCGCGACCGTTTTGTCCCGGCAATCGCCGCGATCAAAACGCATATGCAAGTGGTGGCGGTGAACGGCGCCGAGGATCATCGCTTGCATCCGGGCGCGATCCAGCAGCGTTATTTTGTCGCTATACAAGGCGAGGCCAGCGCCTTGAAACAGGTCTTTGAAGCGCTGACGGAGGGGCAATCCTCTCGTACTGATCCCGTGACGGTCGGCCATCGGCTGTTGAACGTGGTGCAAAGCACTGAAATGGTGTTGTGGTGTCGTTACGCTGATCTGTGCGAGCAACCCTTCGCCGCCATGGATTTCATCACGCTGTGCGACCGTTACCGGGCTATTGTGGTGAGCGACGTGCCGAACCTCAGCGCGCAGAAACGCGAGGGCCGTATCGCTCGTGGCACCGAAGATGGCGCCGAGCGGGTAGCGGCGGGCGATCGGCAATTGCCGCAGCTGTCGGTTCACGACGATGGCGTACGGCGCTTCATCGCCCTGGTTGACGAGTGCTACGACCGCAAGGTGCCGCTGTACGTCGAGGCGCAGGTGCCGATGGAGGCGCTGTATACCGAGGGCTATCTGCAGTTCCCGTTCCGCCGCACGCTCAGTCGCTTGCAGGAGATGCAGTTGCAGCGTTTTGCCGACGCTTGAATGAAAAGGGCGCCACCATGACCCCGCCGCCATCCATCATTCGAACGAATTCCTTTGCGTGGGCGATGCCGGGTTGCGTGCGCAGGATTTCGCCGAAGCCGGTTGGACACAAGAGGTGATCCTGGGGCTCTGAACAATAATTTTTGACGTGCCGGTTGTCGCCGCGCAGGCCCCCGCGCTAATGTCGCAGCAGCCTTTCAGTACGCACTTTGCGCGCCGGGGCTTTTGTGTGTTCGGGGATGGAAATGGATTCCGCAGAAATTCTTGTGCTTCAAGCCAGCTACACCAATCCACTGCATGCCGAGGCCATCGGCGTGGTGCTCAACCACTATGCCGAAGACCCGATGGGTGGCGGCCATTCGCTCGATCCTGAATTATTGCGACGGCTACCCGAAGAACTGGCGCGCCGCCCGCACGCATTCAGCGTGTTGGCGTTTGTCGGTGGCGAGCCGGCAGGGCTGGTGACCTGTTTTGAAGGGTTTTCCACGTTCGCCTGCAAACCCTTGATCAACGTCCACGATGTGGCAGTGATCAGCACATTTCGCGGCTTGGGGTTGAGCCAGAAGATGCTGCACAAAGTCGAGGAAATTGCCCGGCAGCGCGGCTGCTGCAAGATCACCCTCGAAGTGCTGGAAGGCAACGCCGTGGCACAGAACGCCTACAGCAAATTCGGCTTCGCCCCTGGCATGTTCGACCCGGCTCATGGGCGCATGCTGTTCTGGATCAAGGAACTGTAGTCGTAAAAAAGGCGCCTCGAGAGGGCGCCCAACTGTCCATCTCCAAGCCTGAACGGGAGTCTGTTCACAGTGGATTTTGGGTGAGGGAGCAAGCCCCTCGTCCCGCCAATCAGCGTCAGAGCCTCCAGTCCAGACTCAACGTCACCGTGCGCGGATCGCCCCAGAACACACCGTTGTAGAAGCCCACATTCTCGTAGTACTTCTTGTCGAACAGGTTGTCGACGTTCAGCGAGGCCGAGAGGTTTTTGTCGATTGCATAGCGCGACATCAGCTTGACCACGGTGTAAGCGCCCTGGTGAATTCGGGCATTTTCGGTGACGAAGTCACCCGCAGCATTGCGCCTGACCGGGCGATTCGAATCGCCGAAAATACGGCTTTGCCAATTCACTGCTCCGCCTACGGTCAACGCTTGCCATTCGCCCGGCAAACGATATGCCGTGGACACCCGCAGCAGGTGCAGTGGCTGGTTTTCGTGGGTGCGCTTTTTTTCGCCGTTGGCCGAGTGGGTGTAGGTATAACCGGCGGTCACATTCCAGCCGTTGAGGATTTCGCCTGAGACTTCGGCTTCGAAGCCATTGACCTTGTTGCCCTTGCCGCCGGATTTGTAGAACTGCTCGCGGGTGACGGGGTCTGGCGGCACCGAATTGTCGACTTCGGCAACGTTGTCCTGCTTGCTCCAGAACAGTGCCGTTGCCATGTTGAGGCGTTCTTCGAGCAAACTGCTTTTGAGTCCCACTTCGTAGTTGCTGCCAACGACCGGTTCCAGATAATTGCGGCTGCTGTCACGGTTGCTCTGTGGTTTGAAAATATCGGTGTAGCTGATGTAGGCGGTGTATTGCGGCGTCAGGTCATAGAGCAGGCCGGCGTAGGGCGTCCAGATGTCGTTTTGGTGTTGGCGGGTTGTGTCAACGCTGGTCAGTTGCAGGTTCCCGTCATAGTAGTGATCGGCATTTTTGCCTTCCCAACTGCCATAACGACTACCGAGCACGGCCTGCAGTTCGTCTGTCAGGCTCAAGCGAGTAGCAATGTAGCCAGCCTTCTGACGGGTGCTGCCCTTGGAACCGGTCAGTCCGGTGACGGTATCGGGGAACCTGGCGATATCGCCCATGTATTTCCAGTCGCTTAGGCTGCCGTAATCCGCAACGCGCGGACCATTGACGGTTTTGGGGGAGTAGGAGCGGTGCTGGGCCTCGCCGTAACCGAACATCATTTCGTGCTCGCGACCGAGTAGCGAATAAGGGCCTGAAACGTTGAAGTCATAGACGTTCATTTTCTGCGTGCCGATCATGTGCGAGCTATAGGCGACCATGCCGCTGCGGTCAGCCTCGGGAAAACCTTCCCCACCGTAGTAGACCTTGCCGTCTACGTCGCTTTGGCGGTGAGTGTAAGCGGCTTTCAGGTGCCATCCTCCCGCCAGTTCCTGATCAAGGGTGGCGAATGCGGTCTTGTCCTTGAGCGGCCACGAACTCCAGGATGTCGCCATATTCGTCGATCGACCGAGCCTGGCCTTGCTACCGTCTGCGTTCCAGTAGGGCACGGTGCCCCAGGAGGAGCCCTGCACCTGTTTGTCCTGATAGTCATAACCCACCGCCAGCACGGTGGATTCGCTCAGATCCGCCTCAATAATCCCGTAGCCGACTTCGCGTTGCAGCGCGTACTTGTCGCGAAACGATTGGCTGTCGCGATAAGCCAGCACGGTGCGCCCACGCAAGCGACCCTCGAAGGCCAGCGGGCCGCCAACATCCACGTAGCTGTAGTAATCGTCGTAACTGCCGCCACTGACCCCCGCGAGCGTCTGCCATTGCGCCGTCGGGCGCTTGCGCACCATGTTGATGGTCGCCGAGGGATCGCCCGCGCCGGTGGTCAGGCCTGTGGCGCCGCGCACAACTTCAATGCGGTCGTAGATGATGGTGTCGGCGTCGGTCTTCATGCGATCAAAGGTGTTTAGCATCCCGTCGATCTGGAAATTGTTGATCGAGTAACCGCGTGACGAATAGCTGACACGGTCCGAGTCGTTGTGTTGCACCACAATGCCTGTGGTCTGGCTCATGGCTTCGGATAACGTGCTGAGCTTGAAATCATCCATCTGCTGGCGGGTGACCACGGACACCGATTGTGGGGTTTGCTTGATCGACAGATTAAGCCGTGTCGCGGTGCTCATGGCTCCGGTGGTGTAGGCGTCGGTGTTTTCGGTGGTGCGACCCAGGCCTTGGGCGGTGACGTGGGTCGATGCCAGTTCCAGCGCAGACGCTGGCGGCGGGGCTTTATCGGGCTCGGGCTCAGCCAAAAGATCGGGGCTCAGAGCGGTTGCACAGAAGCCGAGAGTGAGGGTTATTGAACGGGTGATGGGCGCAAGCATCGCAGCCGACTCCTTGTCTTTGAGAAAAAATCCGTTTGTTCAAAGACGAAGCGAGGAACTGCTATTTAGTGATAAACGCGAATTATTATTATTTGTAGATATTTCGTTCATGAAAAAGGGGCCAGTCTCGGCCCCTTCTCGGTTTTATTGCTTAACCACTGCGCGTGTCGGACCTTCGGGCGTTTTCGGCTTCATCAGGCTGAAGTCGATCAATGCCTTCTGCTGGCGCTGGTAGGGGTTACCGATCAGCAGTGGACGAGGTTTGAAGCTGTCACTGACCAGGCTCTTGCTACGGTCGAGCTCATCGAAGCTCAAACCTGCCATGTCGGCCCAAGTGTGGATCAGATGCGAGCTGCTGTAAGGGCGCTGAAGGTCGCCGGCGAGGTTCCAGTCATGGTTTTCGCGCCATTTCGGCGAGGCCCAAGCCATGAACGGAATGGTGTACATCGGCGCGGTCGGCTTGTTTTCGTTGCGCCCCAAGGTCTTGTGGCCCACCGAGTCGAACACGTCTTCACCGTGGTCCGACAGGTAAAGCAGGAAACCATTCGGATCGGATTTGGCGTAATCCTTGATCAGGCTCGACACCACAAAGTCGTTGTACAGCACGGCGTTGTCGTAGCTGTTGTAGGTCGGCACCTGATCGTCACGCACACCGGCCGGCACCCCGTTGCGATCCTGGAACTTGTCGAAGCTCGGCGGATAGCGGTACTGGTAGCTCATGTGGGTGCCGAGCAGATGCACGACGATCAGCTTGCGCGGTGCAGCGTCGGCCAATGCTTTGTTAAATGGCTCGATCACGTCGCCGTCGTACTGGGCGGCGTTCTGATTGCGGTTGTTGTTCAGGTACACCTGCTCGTCGGCCTGTTCGGAGAAAGTCGTGAGCATGGTGTTGCGCTTGGTCATGGTTTGCTGGTTGGTGATCCAGAAGGTCTTGTAACCCGCCTGTTTCATCATGCTGACAAGCGATGGCGTGGCCAGGTACAGATCCGGATGTAATTCGTCAGCGAAAGTCAGTACCTGCTGCAACGCCTCGATGGTATATGGGCGAGGGGTGACGACGTTGTCGAAGATCGCCAGTTGATCCTTGAGTTTGTCCAGCTCAGGCGTGGTATTGCGTGGGTAGCCGTACAGGCTCATGCGCTGGCGGTTGGTCGATTCACCGATCACCAACACCAGCGTGGAAGGCTGATCGGCATTCGCAGCCTTGAGGTTGTGCAGCGGAGGAATCTTGCTGGCGCTGTGCAGCATGTCCTGCATGTCGGCCAATGTGTCGAGATAACGGTGATACGCCACCGCCATCTGCCATGGCACGGCAGGCTCGATGCGGGATTCGAACTTCTCGAAACCCTGGGCAACGTTGCCCATGCGCAGGGTCTGCTTGACCAGCGGATAACCCACTACGGCGATCAGAATCGCCATTGCGGCCACGAACGCTCGGCCACGGGGCATGTGCACCGGACGCAAACGCGTCCAAAGGAAATAGGCAAATGCGGTGTGAGCGAGGAACGCCGGAACCATCCACCAGGCAAAGTACTGGGTCATGTACTCGCCGGCTTCGGACACGTTCGACTCGAACATGATGAAGATGACGCTCTGCGAGAATTCCTGCTGATAGATGAAGAAGTAGCCCAGACTCGCCATCGAGCAGGCCCATAACACTACGCCAATAATGGCAGCGAGCATTTTTGTGCGTTTGGGGAACATCAGCATTGGCGCCAGCCACAGCGCGCTCATGAAGAAGGCCTGGCGGAACCCGGAGAAACCGGATGTGCCGGTCAACTGGATCAGCAGTTGGGTGATACCCGAGAAGTACCAGAAAAACACGAACAGCCAGAGAAGTCCGGCCCAATCAAAACCTGTCGCAGTCGTTTTGCTGCGTTTGAACAATGCCATTCGGCGCTCCAGCTCACTCGTGACAACCACCGCCGGAGCATCCCTGTAGCCGACGAACGAAGGCCGCACGCGTACGTACGGCCAGAACGGGCGCAGTATTACCAAGGGAATGTGAAAAGTTTGTGAGGATCTGGCGTGGTGCGGGGCAGGTCGTTTCGGGAACAGCGTCTGCCGTTCCCGGGGGGCTGGCGGGGGCGGGGATTCAGGCCTGGGGGTTACGCTGAACGACCGGCAAAGGTTGCGGCTGGGCACCTTGGGTCAGCAGGCGCAACTGCGCCAACTCCTGCTTCAATTGGTCGCGTTCGTTTTTCAATTGACGCAATTCATCGCGACGGATTGTCACGTACAGGGTTTGTGGCGGCATTGCTGTGTGTACTGTGCCCATTGCTCACCTCGCAAATGGCGTGTCTCAACTGTAAGTCGTCCCCGATTCGGGGTGCTGACTTACTATCGGCGCCAATTTTGGTTTCTTTTGTCGGTGAATGGAACTTTTTTATTTTTCATGGTCGGTGTGTCTTCGCCACGATTCAAGGCGTTATCAGTCTGGATCGGGCACAATGCCCGGAAACTTCATCGCAACGCTCTGGACTAACCTCCATCAGTCGCGTTGGGCTATAACCAATGACACACATTTATTTGCAGTAAGGAGCATCAGCACATGCAACTCGGGATTATTGGACTGGGCCGCATGGGCGGCAATATTGCGCGGCGCCTGATGCTCAACGGTCACACCACCGTTGTTTACGACCGCAATACCGCCTTTGTCGACACCCTGGCCGCCGAGGGCTCTACGGGCGTTGCCGATTTGCCGGCACTGGTCGCCGGCCTGGCCAAGCCGCGTGCGGTTTGGGTCATGCTGCCGGCCGGTGCGCCGACCGAAGACACTATCGAAACCCTGAGCACCCTGCTTGAGGCCGGCGATACCATCATCGACGGCGGCAACACCAACTATAAGGATGACATTCGCCGGGCGAAGACCCTGGCCGAGAAAGGCTTGCATTACATCGACGTGGGCACCTCCGGTGGCGTCTGGGGCCTGGAGCGCGGCTACTGCATGATGATCGGCGGCGACGCCGAAACCGTGACGCGTCTTGATCCATTGTTCGCCGCCCTGGCGCCGGGCATGGGCGATATTGCGCGCACCAAGGATCGCAAGTCCGACGATCAGCGTGCCGAGCACGGCTACATTCACGCCGGTCCGGCCGGTGCCGGGCACTTCGTGAAGATGATTCACAACGGTATCGAGTACGGCATGATGGCGGCCTTTGCCGAAGGCTTCGACATCCTCAAGACCAAGTCGAGCGAGCGTCTGCCGCAAGATCAGCGTTTCGACCTCAACGTGGCCGACATCGCCGAAGTCTGGCGTCGCGGCAGTGTGGTGTCGTCCTGGCTGCTGGACTTGACCGCCGACGCCTTGGCCGGTGACCCGAAACTCGACGGGTTCTCCGGTTCCGTAGCAGACAGCGGCGAAGGTCAATGGACCATCGAAGCGGCCATGGAACAAGCGGTGCCGGTGCCGGTGCTGTCGAACTCGCTGTTCTCGCGCTACCGCTCGCGCGGTCAGGGCACCTTTGGCGACAAGATCCTGTCGGCCCAACGCTTCGGCTTTGGTGGCCATGTAGAGACTCCAAAGAAATGACCCATACGATCCGCAGAAAATCCAAGGCAGAACCCGCACCACCGACCACGCTGTTTTTGTTCGGTGCTCACGGCGACCTGGTCAAGCGCTTGCTGATGCCGGCGCTGTATAACCTCAGTCGCGACGGTTTGCTTGATGAGGGTCTGCGGATCGTCGGTGTTGACCACAACGCCATTACCGATGAAGCCTTCGCGCAAAAGCTCGAAGACTTCATCCGTACCGAAGTGGCGGCGAAAGTCGGCAAGGGCGATCAGATGCTTGATCCGGCTTTGTGGGCCAAGCTCGCCAAAGGTATCAGCTACGTTCAGGGCGACTTCCTGGACGACAGCACTTATAGCGCGCTGGCGGCAAAAATTGCCGACAGCGGCACCGGCAATGCGGTGTTCTACCTGGCCACCGCGCCACGTTTCTTCAGTGAAGTGGTGCGCCGCCTGGGTGCCGCCAAATTGCTTGAAGAAACCCCCGAAGCATTCAGAAGGGTGGTGATCGAGAAGCCGTTTGGCTCCGATCTGCAAACGGCTGAAGCGTTGAACGCCTGCTTGCTCAAGGTGATGTCCGAGAAACAGATCTTTCGGATCGATCATTACCTGGGCAAGGAAACCGTGCAGAACATTCTGGTCAGCCGGTTTTCCAACAGCCTGTTTGAGGCCTTCTGGAATAATCATTACATCGACCACGTACAGATCACCGCCGCCGAAACGGTTGGTGTCGAAACCCGTGGCAGTTTTTATGAACACACCGGCGCCTTGCGGGACATGGTGCCCAATCACCTGTTCCAGTTGCTGGCGATGGTCGCCATGGAACCCCCGGCGGCGTTCGGCGCCGATGCGGTGCGTGGCGAGAAGGCCAAAGTGGTCGGTGCCATTCGGCCATGGACGGTTGAAGAGGCTAGGGCAAACTCGGTGCGTGGGCAGTACAGCGCCGGTGAAGTCGCAGGGAAGCCGCTGGCCGGTTATCGCCAGGAAGCCAACGTGTCACCCGACAGCAGCACTGAAACCTACGTCGCGCTGAAGGTCATGATCGACAACTGGCGCTGGGTCGGCGTGCCGTTCTACCTGCGCACCGGCAAACGCATGAGCGTGCGCGACACTGAGATCGTCATCTGCTTCAAGCCAGCGCCGTATGCGCAGTTTCGCGATACAGAGGTTGACGAGTTGCAACCGACCTACCTGCGCATCCAGATCCAGCCCAACGAAGGCATGTGGTTCGACCTGCTGGCCAAGCGCCCGGGCCCGGCCCTCAACATGGCCAACATCGAGTTGGGGTTTGCTTACAAGGACTTCTTCGAGATGCAACCGTCGACTGGCTACGAAACGCTGATCTACGACTGCCTGACCGGCGACCAGACGCTGTTCCAGCGCGCCGACAACATCGAGAACGGCTGGCGCGCCGTGCAGCCGTTCCTCGATGCCTGGCAACAGGACGCCAGCGTGCAGACGTATGCCGCCGGTGAAGACGGCCCGACCGCCGCCGAAGATCTACTGACTCGCGATGGTCGCGTCTGGCACGGTCTCGGATGAACGACGCGCGGCAACAACCCATCCGTTTTTTGCTCAGTGACATGGACGGCACACTGTTGCTGCCCGATCACACATTGAGCCAGCGCACCATTGAGGCCGTTCGTTCATTGCGCGAAGCAGGCGTACTGTTCAGTCTCGCCACCGGGCGTCCACCCAAAGCCATGTTGCAGCAAATCGAGGCGTTGGGCGTCGATCTGCCGACGGCGGCCTTCAATGGCGGCACCATCGTCAATCCTGACGGCAGCCTGCTGGTGGCGCATTATCTTCCGGCCACCGCTGCGCTGCAGGCACTGGCAACGTTCGCCGATCAGCCCGATGTCGAAATCTGGGTGTTCAGTGGTGGCGACTGGTTACTCAAGGATCCGCACGGCCCGATGGTCCCGCGCGAACAGCATGGCCTGGGCTATCCGCCGGTCGTGGTCGAGAGTTTCGAGCCGTATCTGGAGCGTATCGACAAGATCGTTGCCACCAGCAATAACACCGAACTGCTGATCGAACTGGAGGCGCGTTTGCTACCCAGGGTTGAAGGTCAGGCACAGGTGTCGCGTTCGCAACCGGTGTATCTGGACGTCACGGCGCTGGAAGCCCACAAGGGGACTGCGCTGGCGACGATCGCCGCGCATCTTGGCATCCCGTTGGAACAGACAGCCGCGATCGGGGATGGTGGGAATGATCCGGCGATGTTCCATTGCGCAGGATTGTCGATTGCCATGGGGCAGGCGGAGGAGGCGGTGAGGCGTCAGGCTGATGTGGTCACTGCGCCGAACACCGAAGATGGCGTCGCCCAAGCGATCGAAAAATACATCCTGCCTCGCTGATTCACGCATAAAAAAAAGCGGGAGCGGGCTTGCTCGCGAACGCGGCGTTTCAGTCAACGTATCGTCGAATGACACACCGCGTTCGCGAGCAAGCCCGCTCCCACATCAGTTATGTGTTTACAGCCAGTAGCTGACGGCGTACCAGCCCAGGGAACCCATCACAATGGTGTAAGGCACTGCCATCCACACCATTCGGCCATAAGACAGACGCACCAGCGGTGCAATTGCCGAGGTCAGCAGGAACAGAAACGCCGCCTGACCATTCGGTGTCGCAACACTCGGCAAATTGGTGCCGGTGTTGATCGCAATCGCCAGCGTCTCGAAGTGCTCGCGGGTCATGTGCCCAGCCAGGAATGCCTGTTTCACTTCGGTGATGTAAATGGTTGCCACGAACACGTTGTCACTGATCGCCGAAAGCACGCCATTGGCAATAAACAACATGCCCGGTTGCTGGTCAGCCGGCAGCGCCAGCACCCACTCGATCAGCGGCGCAAACAAGTGTTGATCGTGAATCACCGCCACCACGGCAAAGAACACCACCAGCAAGGCAGTGAACGGCATGGCGTCCTTGAACGCGCTGCCCAGACGATGCTCATCGGTGATCCCGGTAAACGCGGTGATCAACACGATCACCATCAGGCCGATCAGGCCGACTTCCGCGACATGGAAAGCCAGCCCGGCAATCAGGATCAGCGCGGCGGCGCCTTGCACCAGCAGGGCGGCGCGTTGACGATTCGTGCGCTTGGCGTTGTCCTCGGCGGCATAGTTGGCGAGGACGGCGCGCACGTTCTCCGGCAGCAGTGTGCCGTAACCGAACCAGCGCAGCTTCTCCAGCAAAACGCAGGTCACAAGACCTGCCACCAGCACTGGCACGGATACCGGGGCGACTTTCAAGAAGAACTCGGTGAAGTGCCAGCCCATTTCATGGCCGATCAGCAGGTTCTGTGGCTCGCCTACCAATGTGCAGACGCCACCCAGCGCCGTGCCCACCGCGCCGTGCATCAACAGACTGCGCAGGAACTCGCGGAACTGTTCCAGATCGTCGTGTTGCAGGGGGGGCAGGTGTTGGTCATCACTGATTTCACTGTCCTGCCGTGGATCGTTCCCCGAGGCAACGCGGTGGTAGACCGCGTAGAAACCGACACCCGCGCTGATGATCACTGCTGTGACGGTCAATGCATCGAGAAACGCTGAAAGAAACGCCGACAGGAAGCAGAACATCAGGGACAGCAGCGCTTTTGAACGTACGCCCAATAACAGCCGCGAAAACAGAAACAGCAGCAGATCCTTCATGAAGTAAATGCCGGCCACCATGAACATCAGCAGCAGGATCACCGGAAAGTTGTGCACCAGCTCATCATAAAGTGCCTGCGGCGTGGTCATCTTCAGCAGCAGAGCTTCAATCAGCAACAGACCGCCGGGCATCAACGGATAGCACTTGAGGGCCATGGCCAGGGTGAAGATAAACTCGATCACCAGCAGCCAGCCAGCCGCGACGGGGCCGGCAGTGAACAGCACGACAGCATTAAGGATCAGGAATCCAACGATGGTCGCTTTATACCAGCGTGGTGAATGCCCTAGAAAGTTATGCGCGAACGCCTGGGCCATTGAACCGGACATCGGTTGCTCCTTGTCTTGAGAAGCGCGCAAGTTGCCGGATGTGAGAACGAAGATCAAGCTCTTAGGCGTTCAGATACCGCGCGATCACGGCCCGGTAACGGCCATTCAGCGAATAACCACCGACGAGGATAGCGCCATCCGCTTGCACAGCCAGTGAGTTTGCCGTGTCGAGACTGTGTCCCAGACGGGTGCGCAGCCAGCCATTGCCATGGCCGAAGCTTGGGTCCGGGCGGCCATCGGCGTGGTAGCGGGCCACGATGAAATCTGCTTCGATCCCGCCAATGGTTGCACCTGCGGCGATGATTCGGCCATCTGCCATGCGCTGGGCGGCGCTCCATTGGCAGCCGCTGGGACCGATGTCCAGCAGTTGCGGCTGGCCGTTATTGCGATGCAGGTCGGGGCGACCATTGGGGTGAAGGCTGAAAGCCAGGCAGCGGAGCGGGTCGAAACTGCTGCCGAAACAGTGCAGGGCGTCTTCGGACTCAAGGACCCGACTGATCTGAGCGCTTCGCCCATCAGCCTTGATGGTCATGAAGCCGTCTACTGCAAAACGCTCGTCAAGACGACCATCGGGCAGATAGCGCGCCAACAGGCCTTGCTGAGGGAAATCGATTGAACCGCCCACCACGATCCGCCCGTCTTCCTGCAGCAGCAGACTACTGAGCCAGGTATTGAGCAACAGATGGCGGATCATCACGAAGCCACGACCGTTGAAGGTTTCATCCAGGCTGGCGTCGGGTTTGAGTCGAATCAGCATGCCGGCATGGTCGGCGAGTTCGAAATGGTGGTTGGCGATCAGCAGAATATGCCCGTCGGCCTGTACCGCTAAATCGCAGGCCTCAGCACCCGGTACGCCCGGAGGCAGCCAGGGGTCACGGGAGCCCATGGACAAATCGCCCGGCAGGCATACAACTTTGCGGCCATTATCCCCAAACGTTTGATCCGGTCTGCCTTGAGCGTCGAACAGAGCGACGGCGGGCAGTGTGCGATGGGTGTTTTCATAGTGCAGGCCGGCCAGCAGGATGCGTCCATCGGGCAACGCCTGCACTTTACCGCCCATGGCCTCGAAACCAGGTGCAAAGGTGCCGATCACGCAGCCTTGATCACCGAATGATAGATCGGTGGAACCATCGGCGAGCAACCGAGCAAGGCCGAAACGGCTGCCTTGTGCAAGGCCGACTTTGGCTGCCACAAGAATCCGCCCTTGCGCATCCAGGGCAACCTCTTGAGTCAGGCTGGACACACTGTCGGGAAAATAAACCTGGGCGACTCCGTTGGCGGCAAATGTCCTGTCGAGTTGACCGGCATTATTAAATGGCGTCGGGAGCAGATAAGTATTCAACGTTGACATGCACGCATCTCCTTGCGAGTTGACCAGAACCGGGTGCCGGTCGGGTAACTGCATGAGCGGAACATTCAATCCCTGAACAGAGGGAAGTACAACTGTAAGAACTAACAGGTAGAGGGTCACACTGTGCCAGAACAGTGTCTTTCTGAACCAATGGCAAGCCTGCCAAGCAGTTACGTTGCCGCGCGTGGCTGAAAGTTGTACAGAAGTATGGGGAGTAAAATAGAAACAGCAACTAAGAACAGGAGAGCGGATGACCTCAAAGTCATCCGCCTTACCCGGCTATCAATGTGGCATCGACCACGATTGTAACGCGTAACCTTCTTCGCTCAGTTCGGCGCGAGCCTGCTGCAGCAACTGTTCCAGCTGTGCCGGGTCGGAGTAGGCGGTGCTCGGAATCTGTTTACGGCCGATACGTGAATTGGTGCGGTCGATAACAGTCAGGCTCAATTCGCCATTGCCGTCTTGTGGGGCCCAGGCCACGCACTGGAAAGGTTGAAACGCGTGGTTGGCAATCAAAAGAGCTTCGTTGATACGGAGCGGGGCGGTCATGGGGTCTTCTCTCTTTAGTGCCCAGTCAAGTGATAGGCCGTCGGTTGGGCTCACCGATCGGCTGGTTACTTGTACTGATGCACGCAACCGGGGAGCAGGTCACACTTGAAACAAAGAAATTTCAAATTTCTTTTATGCAGTCGGATTTTCTGGAGATCTTGAAAGTTTACTGAAAGAGACCAAGTCGATAGCTAGCTAATAATTACGTTTCTTATAACGTATTTGCCGGTAGATCTATAAGCAATCGATACAAGGCGCCGTCAAATTCTTGCTAGTGTTACAGCCAGGTCTGCCAAATGACTGTTTTTAAAATAAATTCCTTAAATTTGGCGCCAAGGAACAGTCATGAGTGAAGCGCCCGCATTACGACGTTTATTGGTGGTCGATCCCTGCGACGACTGTCACCGCTTACTACCCGGTTTGCGTGCGGCAGGCTGGGATGTCGACAGCTGCAGCCTGGAAAACGCCGCCGACCGTAGCTGTGATGTCGGCTTGCTGCGTTTGCAGCCTTTTCACCTGGAACGTCCCGAAGCCGTCAAGGAACTGATCAGTCGCAGCGGCACTGAATGGATCGCTGTGCTCAATCAGGAAGTCCTGCGCTTGCAGAACGTCGGTGACTTCGTCTGTGAATGGTTTTTCGATTTCCATACCTTGCCGTTTGACGTGTCGCGGGTGCAGGTCACCCTCGGCCGCGCGTTCGGCATGGCGCGCTTGCGCGGGCAGGGCACGGTCCACATCGATCAGCCGGAACACGAACTGCTCGGCGACAGCAAACCGATACGCGAACTACGCAAACTCCTCAGCAAACTGGCGCCCACCGAGTCGCCCGTATTGATCCGCGGCGAAAGCGGCACCGGTAAAGAGCTGGTTGCACGCACGCTGCATCGTCAATCCCAGCGTCACAACAAGCCGTTCGTGGCGATCAACTGCGGTGCAATTCCTGAACATTTGATCCAGTCCGAACTGTTCGGACACGAAAAAGGTGCGTTTACCGGCGCTCATCAGCGAAAGGTCGGGCGCATCGAAGCGGCCAATGGTGGCACGCTGTTTCTTGATGAAATCGGTGATCTGCCGCTGGAACTGCAAGCCAATCTGCTGCGCTTTCTTCAGGAAAAACACATCGAACGGGTTGGCGGCAGTCAGCCGATCCCGGTTGATGTGCGCGTTCTGGCGGCGACTCACGTCGATCTCGAAGCCGCCATCGACAAGAAGCTCTTTCGCGAAGACCTGTATTACCGTCTCAACGTTCTGCAAGTCGCCACCGCGCCCCTGCGTGAGCGCCACGGCGATCTGTCGATGCTGGCCAACCACTTTTCCCACTTCTACAGTCACGAAACCGGACGCCGGCCGCGCAGCTTCAGTGAAGATGCGCTGATTGCCATGGGCAAACACGACTGGCCGGGCAACGTTCGCGAACTGGCCAACCGCGTGCGTCGAGGCCTGGTATTGGCTGAAGGTCGGCAGATCGAAGCGCGCGACCTGGGTTTGATCAGCCAGCACGCAATCGCCACTCCGATGGGGACGCTGGAAGACTACAAAACCCGTGCCGAACGCCAGGCGCTGTGCGATGTGTTGAACCGGCACAGCGACAACCTCAGTATCGCGGCCAAGGTGCTTGGCGTTTCGCGGCCGACTTTTTATCGCTTGTTGCACAAGCATCAGATCCGCTAGGGCGGGGGAAACGAACAAGGCCCGCTGCGACGTAATCGCAGCGGGCCTTGTTCGTGATCGAGCGGTCAGAAGTAGTACGGGAATTTCAGGCTGAAGGAAAAGTCCGGGGCATCATCGGTCAAGCCGATAGACAGGTTGGGAACGATGGTCAGGTTATCGGTGGCCGCAACGGTCATGCCGATGTTGAAGTAGCCGGCGTTGGCATCACTGGACACCACCGACTGCCAATCCCCACCGTCTTGTTTGAGCTTGCTTTGACGTTGCACCAGATCAGATACCGAGAACGACATGCTCATCTTTTCGTTCAAGGCGAAGGCTACACCGGCGCCGATCTGGAAGCTGTCGCCGATTCGCACTTTGCCTGGGGTTTTCTGGTTGACGGTCGAGCTGATGTCGTCGAACGACTCCTCAAGGTTATGTGTGTAGGACAAGCTGCCGAACAACACCGCCGGGTCGAAGGTTTTGACCAGCGAGATGCCTGGCGTAATCGACCAGACGCCGTTGCCGGTCGGCAGGGTGTCAGGCACGAACAGGTTGGTGTTGGCGTCGGTCTGGCGCAACTTGATGCCGAACGGGTCCTTGCCGGTCGGCGCCTTCACGCGCAAGGTGACCACGGCGTCCGGGGTGTTGACGGACTCGTCCATGAATTTATAGGCGATACCGAAGTTGACGTCGCCAATGGTGGGATCTCGCGTAACGTCCTGCTCTGTTGTTACGCCGGCAGCCCCCTGATTGCCGCCACCGGACTGATAGGTCGATTCGCGGTACACCACTGGCACGTTCAGATCAAACTGCCAGCGATTGTTGAAGTTGTAGCGGCCGGTGACGTCCAGCGTCCAGGTATCGGCCTTGATACGGTCAAGGTTGATGTTGCCCAGAAAGATCGAATCCAGTGCGAGAAAACCATTCAGGATCAACTGACGGGTGTCATAGCGCGAGTAGGTAATGCCGGTTTCGAGACTGAATTTACCGCCGCCAAAAAAGCCACTGGCTTCGTCATACAGGTTGGATACGCTTTGCGCCGGTTGTGAATCGTCGGCCAGCGACTGCCCGTAACCACTGCCACCGGCAGCGCCTCCGGATGCAGTGGCAGAGCCAGTGCGGTTTGCAACGGCATTGCGTTTCATGTCTGCAGGCGACTTGACCAGGCGCTTGGGAGGTGGGGCTACGGGTTGCTCCTCAACCTGGCGGACTCGTTGTTCGAGCACCGCCAGGGCCTTTTGTTGTACTTCGTATCGTTGTTTGAGTTCCAGAAGTTCTTGCTTGAGTGTCGCGACGTCCGCGTCGGGTGCTGCTTGCAGCATGGCGGCGGGAAGAAGCGTACTCAAACAAACCGCTGTACGCAGTGATACTGATCGATACATGAATAAGCCGTCCCTTTAAACCCAATGATCGAGACCAAGCGTAGTTCAATATCCGATATTGCGTAGGGCCCTGAGTTGACTCAGGTTACAGTCCAATGCGCCGGCGCTCATGCCGTTGTTGTTCAGAACTACGTTGAGTTGGGTCATGTTGTTGACCACGTTGGCACTGCCGAGCAAGCGGGTGTTTTGCAGCAAACCACCCTGGGCGACCTGTTGCAGGGATGTACCCTGATTTCCGGAGGCCTGAATAGCCATTTGTATGCCACTGCCGGTGGCCGAAACGGCCACATTCCCGGCAGCATTACCACCGGTGATGGTTTGTCCGGCCATCAACGCCTGCCCTTGAGCGGGTACCAGCGCTGGAGCCCTGGAAGCCTCTGAGACATTGATTGCGACGTTATTGTAGGCCGTGTTGCTGTCGCCAGCGGCGCGCACGCTTTGCGTCACGCCCTGGCTGCTGTTGAGGGCGGCGCCACCGGTAATCGTGCCGGTGCCGGCTGTCAGGGGGCTGCCGTTGCCGTGTTCCTTGATTGTCTGGACATAGAATTCGGGTTTTACGGTTGCCGCTTGAAGTTGCATTGAGGTCGATGCCCCGATCAGGTCACCACTGGCATTGCGCCAGGTACTGCTCATGACAATACCGAAGCTGATGATTCGCCCCGGCATGACATAACGACCGCGCAGCTCGGCGAGCTCCTGGTCCTTGACTTCGATGGGTTTGAATCCTGCATTGGCGTAGCCTGAAACGCTCGCTGCCAGGCAGGCAGCGGCCAGCCAGTATGAGGTTTTCATCTGCTGCTCCCGGGACGTCCAGTCCCATTCTTTTATCGGCGATTAAAAGAAGTCGCTCTGTATGAATCCGAAATCCATCAACTCGGCGTCTCGGACAGGGTTGAAACCATCGAGTTTGTTCTTGGCGGTCAGCGGTGTCGGAGGGCTTCGTAACGCATTGGTTTTGTCATATCCGGGACCGACGATGGCGAAGACAATGCCGTTCCAACCTTTGACAAAGTCATCGTGGCCGTAGCGTTTATGGCCTAAGACCGGGTCTGCGATGTAAACCCAATCCTTGTCCGCACGCTGCAACACCACGAAATGCTTGTAGCCGCGAATCTCCATCAGTACCACCACCGGAATGGTCACCGCTTCGAGCTTCTCGGGCGGAATCCGGTAACCCCTGGCACGCATGCCGATGCTTTCAACGTAGCGCTTCATGTCCAGCATGGAAAAACCTTGAGTGCGAACAAGGTCCGGGTCGGAATTGACCAGCATGCCTTTGATGATGTGCTCCTCATCGACGTCGAGCCAATAGGCCTGGCGTAACACCGTGGCCAGTGCGGCGGCGCCGCAACTGAAATCGGTTTTCTGTTCGACGATGTCGGAAAACTTGCGCTCACGAATGCTTTGCACGTTCTTGTAGACGAGTGTGCCGCCGGGAAGGGCAGCCACAGGCATCTGGGCAGCCTGGGACAGGCCGGACAGGCAGAGCAGAGCGATAAGGGCAGTCTTACGCATGATCGATACGCCTTTGCGGACTGAGGAAAAGCCCCGTTGCCGGGGCTTTCGTTTCGATCGCGATTACATGCAGGCTTTGCAACCTGCAGCGATGGACAGCGAGTTGCTTTGTTGGTTGCCCACACCGGCCGAGACGTTGGCTCCACCGTTGCCGGAGAAGTTGTTCATCGAACCAGTCATGTTGGCAGTGTTGGTGACTGGGTTTTTCCAGCCATCTTTGGTCAACACTTGCTGAGTGGTTACGCCAGCGAGGCCAAAAGTACCCACGGCTTCGAACTTGGCTTTTTGATCGTCATTGCCACCACCATGACCACCTTTGTTGCCGTACCCACCGTGGTGGCTGTCATCGCCTTCGATGGTTGCAGTGCCTTTGGCTTTAAACACACCAGCGGCTGCAAAAGTGCCGGTGAGGGTGTCTTTTTTGTAGGTTTGCACACCTTTGTTTTCGACCACCAGGCCAGTGGAAGACTGGTTGGCCGCGGCTGCGGCCTGAGCGACACGACCGCCCGATACAGCGATAGCCAGGTTGTTTTTCTGTTGGTTGAAGTTGCCAGCCGTCACGTTGACGCCGATGTTGCCGGAGCCATTGTTGCCTGCATTGTTAAGTGTGGCGTTGTTGACGGTCGACGAATTTTTTACGTAGTTGTTGTTGTTGACCTGAGTTGCACTCGAGGCAGCAACAGCAGTGCCGAAGATGAAGCTTTCGTCGGCGGTCGCCAGAGCGGCAGCGTTGTCTTGTTGGTTACCGTCGCCTGCTGCGGTGTTGGCACCCATGTTGCCGTTGGAACCGTTGAGCGAGTTGTCGGTGGTGGCGTTGTTTTTGGTGCCCTGGTTTTTCACCACGTTGCCGTCGCTGTTCTGTGTATCCAGTACAGCGGCGCCGGCACCGGCAGTGATTTGCAGGAGCTGCTCCAGGGTTGGGCCTTTTGGTGGAGGAGGCTGGTGACCATGACCGCCGTTGTTACCATGATCGTTACCGCCTGCCTGAGCTGCCATTGCCATTACTGCTGCAAGAGCGAAAACCAGTGGTTTAAGAGCCATTGTAGGTTTCATGGTGTTTCTCCGTGCTTATTAGTTGGTTAAGTGTTGGGACTTTTCTAATTGCACTGCTTTTTTTGTTTGGGTCAGTCTGCGACCCGGATGCTCAGGGTGTTAGCCATACGGTTCCCCACCCCGGCACTCTGGTTCACCTGGATGACCCCTCGGCTGCCGGTGAAGGCCTGATCACTTGTCGTGACCTGGCGACTGCCGGGTGAGGTACCAGTTGCTCCTGAGCTCGGTAACAACGCCACGTTCTGTTGAGAAAGGGCGCTATCGTCAACGCTCTGCGGGGCAGCACTGATGCTGACGCGCGTCACGTTGGCCATCTGGTTGTTGGCCCCGGCGCCCTGGTTTACTCCCAGGATTCCGTTGCCATTACTGAAAGAGGTGCCGCCAATGGTGGCGCTGGCATTCATCGACCGGTCGGCCGGCGTGTCGATTCGCTGCCTGACGATGGTGCTGGCGCTGGCGTCGGTGCCAATCGCGATGGCTTTGGTATTGGCTTGCTGCATCTGGTCACCGGCTGCCTGGTTGACGTTGAAGTTGCCGCGGTACTGCACACCAGAATCCTGGATGTTGGCGTTGTTTACCGAGCCAGGGTCGGCCGCCATAGCGCTGGTGCAGCCGATGAAGGCGAGCAGGAGCAGGGAGCGATTCATCTCATTGGCCTCCAGCCATGCGGGTCAAAGGAGCCAGTCCAGTGCTCATCGCACGGTTGACCGTGTTGGAGATCGAGCCGCCGGCACCGCCGCCATGGCCGGCACTCATGCCTGGCATACCGCTGGGGTTGGTCAGGGTGTTCATGCCGGGCAGATTCGAATTGGGTGCGGTGATGTTGCCGCGAATCGACGAGCCGCTGGCGACGCTGGCAAAGTCACCGTCGCTCAGTTCGGTATTGCTCAGAGTCTGGTTGATTCGCGCCGATGGGTTGGCGTTGACGGTGGTCGGGTAGGGGTCTTTGCCACCATTGCGCCCGATAGGAATCGGCTGGACATCGCGATTGAGGACGATCACGCCATTGCCTTCGGCCTGAACGTTGAAACTGAGAATGGTGCTGGCGGCTGATCCGATCAGCAGAAGGCAGGTCAAGCCTTTTTTGAAATTCCCCACGGCTGCAATTCCTTCTTCAGTGGGCTGGCCCTAGTCAGCGTTGTGAAGGAGATAGCGAATCCCGTGCCGTTTTATGATTGTTCTGGAATTTCAATGGGTTACTGGGAATGGATGCGACGCTGACACAGGAACTGTTTCAGCGTTGAAACAGGCCGGCTGGCAAGTATCCGACCAAAGTCGATACAAAGCTCTGGAGGAAGGGTTTGCGCCAATGTGTTTCAGCCGCTTAACAACTGGGATGACAACGCGGTGAAGGCCACTGAGACGGGCGCTTTGCACTCAGGCAAGTGTTTCAGAAACGGACACTTTGGCCCGCGAGACGGCGGCAATGAGGCCGGCGTCCCTATGAGTCGACTGATTCGGCCAGCAATCGCTCGACCGCAGCAAAGGCTTGCGCCTGGCGCTCGGTCCAATGGCCTTGAATGATCTGAAACGGTTGCCGGTGCTGCTCAAGCCAGTCGTGGGTAGCCTGGTAAAACCCTAAACGCTCGCCAAGATCCGGCTGGCAGCGTTGCCCGTCATCGGTCCAGTCGATCTGCTCCGGGCACAACAGCAGGTGCAAGTCGTAATGCCGGGCCAGCAACTGCGGCTCCAGCCAGGGTGGGCAATCGCCAAACAGGGTCTGGCTCCACAGGATGTTGCTCAACAGGTGGGTGTCGAGAATCAGCAGTGGCGGTTGCTGCGCCCGCGCCTGATCCTCCCATTGCAGTTGGCCGCGGGCGATCTCGGGGATATCGGCCAGACACGTCTCCCGAGGGTTCTGTTCGATGAAAAAGCGTACGTATTCGTCGACGCGCAGGCCACCGAAATGCTGCTGAAGGCCGGCCGCCAGCCAGCTCTTGCCGGTGGACTCGGGGCCGGTCAGAACCACGACTTTCATGTGCGCAACGCCGGATCAGCCCGCCATTCACGCCAGCCTTGTACCGCCAGCAGGGTGAACAAGCCGTACAACGCGGCGGTGAGGTAAAGCCCTTTGTAGATAAACAATCCGACAAAGATCACATCAAGCACGAACCACAGAGCCCAGCATTGCAGGCGTTTTTGCGCCATCCACAGCTGTGCCACCAGGCTGAAACCGGTGAGTGCTGCGTCCAGCCACGGTTGTGCAGCGTCGGTCCAGTGGGCCATGGCCGCACCGAGCAACACACTGCCAACCGCGCCAGCGCACAGGCCAAGGAAAATCGAGCGGGTGTCGAGGCGGGTCACTTCGCGCCCGTCATGCATCGTCCCGGCACGCGTCCATTGCCACCAGCCGTAGATCTGAAGGGCGGCGTAGATCACTTGCAGCAACATGTCCGAATACAGCTTCACTTCAAAGAAGATCCAGCTATAGAGCAACACCATGACCAAACCGATGGGCCAGCACCACGGGTTCTGTTTGACCGTCAGCCAAACGGCGATCACACCGAGGGCGGCAGCAAACAGTTCAAGCCCGGACATGTAGGTTCCTTTGGGGGAGTTGAAGGGGGGCGGATTGTACCCAAAAACACGACCGAGGCATTAAGCGCTGCGCCGCCTGACCTGAGGGAGCGAGCTCACTCCCTCAGGGGCATGGTTGTCAGACGCGGAACTGGCGCAGCAGGCTGTTCAGTTGTTCGCTCAATTGCCCCAGCCGCGCACTCGCCGCACTCGACTGCTCTGCCGCCATTGCGGTGCTGTGAGACAACCCGGCTGCTTGCGTGACGTTCTGGTTGATGTCCTCAACCACATGCGCCTGTTGCAGCGTCGCACTGGCAATCGACGCGTTCAGGCCATTGAGATTGCGCAATGCCTGGCCAATGGCGTTCAGGCTGGCACCGGCCAGCCCGGCCTGTTCGATGGTCAGTTGCGAAGCCTTGCTACTGTCGCCGATCACCTTGACCGCCGCTTCGGAGTGATTTTGCAGTCGCTCGATCATCGATTGGATCTCCGCTGTCGACTTCTGCGTACGCTGCGCCAGCAAGCGCACTTCATCCGCCACCACGGCGAATCCGCGGCCCTGTTCGCCAGCGCGCGCCGCTTCGATGGCCGCGTTGAGCGCGAGCAAGTTGGTTTGCTCGGCAATCGAACGAATCACTTCCAGCACGCTGCCGATCTGGGTACTTTCGTCAGCCAGGGTACGAATCACTTCAACGGCTTGATCAATGGTGCCGGACAACTTGTCGATCTGTTGCAGGCTACCGTCGATATTGATCTGGCCCTGTTGTGCCTGCGCCTCGGCGTCGCGCATTTCGGCGGCGGCATGCTCCGCGTTCTTAGCCACATCCTGCACACCGTAAGTCACCTCGTTGATCGCGGTGGCGACCAGTTCCATCTGTTGCGATTGTTGCTGGCTGCGTTCCTGGGCCTGCGAGGCATCGTTGCCCAGTTCGCAGGACGACTGGCCGAGGGCGCTGGCCGATACCTGCAAGTCACCGATGACCCGGCGCAATTTGGCAGTGAACGCGTTGAAATGACGAGCCAGCTCCGTGACCTCATCCTTGCCGTGGGTATCGAGGCTGCGGGTCAGGTCGCTTTCGCCGCTGGCGATGTTGGCCATGGCGCTTACGGTTTCCTGCAATGGCCGTACGATACTGCGGGCAATCAGAATCACCAGCAGGGCCATGATCAGCGAAATCGCCAGGCCGACGACCGACGCCTTGATGACTTGCCCCTGGAACTCGGCCTGCACATCGTCGACATACACGCCAGAGCCAATCACCCAGCCCCAAGGCTCAAACAACTTGATGTAGGACGTTTTGGCAACAGGCTCGGTGGCACCGGGTTTTGGCCAACGGTAATCGACCATGCCGGCGCCCTTGGCTTTGGCGATGGCGACCATTTCGTTGAACACTGCAAAACCGTCCGGATCGCGGATCGCCGAGAGATTCTGGCCTTCAAGCTTGGGGTTGGTGGGGTGCATGACCATCACGGGCGTGAGGTCGTTGATCCAGAAATAGTCACTCTGGTCGTAGCGCAGGCCACGGATGGCGGTGACTGCCTGTTTTTGCGCGGCTTCTCTGGTCAGAGTGCCGGCGGTTTCCAGGTCATGGTAATAGGTCAGCAATCCGCTGGCGGTCTGTACCACATGCTGGGTTTTCTGGGCTTTGGCGTGATACAGGTCATCGTGAATCTGCTTGAGCATCAACACGCCCAAGGTTAGCAACATGACCACGGCCACAATCAAGATGAGCCACAAGCGTCGGCTGATCGACACACTGCGCAAGCTGTTCATAACGCTGTCACTCCTGATTCTTTTTCTTGTAATAAACGACCGCCAGCATCCAACCACGATTTCGTGAGCGGGCATACGCGACCCAAGTCGTATAACGCGGCAGCGCTAATAAGGCTTGTCTGTTAGGATTTCGGCCCCGCGTGTGAAAACCTGAATCCAAATTAATATTTCACGGAATTTTGACCCCTTCGTGTGGATCCTGAGCGCGCGAAATCGGTACCGCAATATCCGGCCACGCTGATCGCAGTGAACGTTAGAAAATACTATCGGAGCATGCCTGAGCGCATCGCTCTTTGGGGGATTGATGGATCTTTGGACTGCCTTGCAGGCACTGATACTAGGCGTTGTAGAAGGGCTGACGGAGTTTTTGCCCATTTCCAGTACCGGACACCAGATCATCGTTGCCGACCTGCTCAATTTTGGCGGCGAGCGGGCCATGGCGTTCAACATCATTATTCAGCTTGGCGCTATCCTCGCAGTGGTCTGGGAATTTCGTCGCAAGATCCTCGACGTGGTGGTCGGTTTGCCGACTCAGCCCCGCGCGCGGCGCTTTACCGCCAACCTGCTGATCGCTTTCATGCCCGCCGTTGTGCTGGGCGTGATCTTTGCCGATCTGATCCATCAGTATCTGTTCAACCCGATCACCGTGGCTACGGCGTTGGTGGTGGGGGGCGTCATCATGTTGTGGGCTGAACAGCGACAGCATGAAGTGCACGCGCAAACGGTCGATGAGATTCGCTGGACCGACGCGCTGAAAATCGGTTTTGCGCAATGCCTGGCAATGATCCCCGGCACTTCGCGCTCCGGCTCGACGATCATTGGCGGCCTGCTGTTCGGCCTGTCACGCAAAACCGCCACCGAGTTCTCGTTCTTCCTCGCCATGCCAACCATGGTCGGTGCTGCGGTTTACTCCAGTTTCAAGTACCGCCATCTGTTTGTGCCGGCCGACTTTCCGGTGTTCGCCATCGGTTTCGTCACTGCGTTTATCTTCGCGATGATTGCGGTACGCGGTTTGCTCAAGTTCATTGCCAGCCACAGTTATGCAGCGTTTGCCTGGTATCGAATCGTCTTTGGTCTGGTGATTCTGGCAACGTGGCAGTTTGGTTGGGTGGACTGGTCGGCGGCCAAGCCGTGAGTGATACCCGCGCACGCCGCCCCGAAGGTCGACCTTCGGGCGGCGGTATTCAGAACCTGAAACTGAAACTGGTTGTTCTGGCTGTCGTCTGTGCGTTGCCGTTGTACGGCTCGCTGTCGATGGGGGGGCGCGGGATATCGCTGGTGCCGTTGGCGGCTTATGGCGTCGTCAGCGTGCTGGCGTTCTTCATGTATTGGGCTGACAAGCGCAAGGCCCGCGCCGATGCGTGGCGCACGCCGGAGAACATTCTTCATGCGGTTGAACTGGCCGGTGGCTGGCCCGGTGCGTTGATCGCCCAGCAGGTGTTCAGGCACAAGACACGCAAGGTCTCGTATCAGATTTTGTTCTGGGTGATCGTCCTGTTGCACCAGGTGTTCTGGATCGACCAGATCTTCCTCGGCTCCAGCCTCCTGGCACTGCTCTAAACAACACGTTGAAGTCGTGTGGGAGCGGCTTGCTCGCCCCCACAGTTTCGAAGGGTTGTTTTCAGCCGGATTCGGTTACAACCGCAGGCCGACTTGAGTTTTCTTCGGCAGCTTGCTCACCACCAATTGATGCGAACGTTGCAGCAAACCCCGCAACTCCTCAGCGGCCAAAGGGTAGGGCGGGTGCATGATGATCCACTGGGCCCTTGCCAGATAGGGCGCCGGATGAATCCCCGGTCGGTCGCAATGGCCCAGAAACAGATCCTTGTCTACCTTGAACGCCAGTGAATCGCCGCGAAGCCCTTGCAAGGCAAACATCTTGTTGCCAGCAATCGAAAACACCCGAACGCCACCCCACTTGTAGTCTTCGTGCGCGCCCGGCAATGCCAGACAGAACGCGGCCACGTCGGCTTCGCTCATCTTTCCTTGTTTCATAACAACCGCTCCCCACAGGCACTGAACGATTCGACCAGATGATCGATCCACGCGCGCACGGCCGGCATCACGCCGCGCCGATGCGGATACACCGCTTGCAGCCAGCCGCCGGTCAGCGACCATTCGGGCAGCAACTGCACCAGCGTGCCGTTTTGCAACTCGTTTTCGCAGTACATCATTGGCAGCAAGGTGAAGCCTTGGCCCGCCAGGACACAGGTCTTGCGCACGATAAAGTCATCAATGCCCAGGCGCGCCTCCATGTTCAACTCGAAACTTCCGCCATCCTGATCGAACAGTCGCACATGCACCAGGCGATCAGCCTCAAGCGCCCCCAGCACCGGCAGGTTTCTCAAGTCCTGCGGGTGGTTGATTGTTTGCCCCTGGATAAACGCCGGGCTGGCCACCAACACCGTTTGCGCCTGGCGCAAGCGTCGGGTCACCAACAGCGAGTCTTCATCACCCGGTTCACGCACACGCAGGGCAACGTCGAAACCCTCGGCGACCAGGTCCACACGGCGGTTGAGCAGGACTATTTCCAGTTGGACCTTAGGGAATTTGCCAAGAAACTCACTGATGACCGACGGCAGCATTTCCCGCGCCAGACCGGTTGGGCATGACACCCGCAAACGGCCGCGCGGCTCGCTGGACATGCTGGCCACGGCTTCGTCAGCCATTTCTGCTTCCAGCAGCATTGCTTGGCAGTGGCGCAGATATCGTTCGCCGACGGCCGTCAAATTGAGTTGGCGGGTGGTGCGTTGCAGCAAGCGCGCACCGAGACGCTCTTCCAGTTCAGCAATGCGCCGCGACAGCCTTGACTTGGGAATGCCCAGCAAACGCCCGGCCGCCGCGAAGCCGCCAGCCTCGACGACTTTGGCGAAGTAGTAGAGATCGTTGAGGTCTTGCATGGTTGAGATCCGACTGTTCTATCAGTGGGACGAACTATCGCATTGTTGGCGGCTAATCAGCTATTGGTTTGTTGCGTAGGATTGTCTCCATTCCGTCGCCACCGGCGATTCATTCCAGGAGATTCCACATGAAACTGCTGCATATCGATTCGAGCATTCTGGGCGACAACTCGGCTTCCCGTCAGTTGAGCAGCCAAGTCGTCAACGCCTGGCAAGCTGCAGAGCCAAGCGCCGTAGTGACCTATCGCGACCTGGCCGCTGACGCCATCAGCCACTTCTCGTCGACCACGCTGGTTGCTGCCGGTACGACCGCTGAACTGCGCGACGCCGCACAACAGCATGAAGCCGATCTGAGCGCTTCGACGCTGGCCGAGTTCATCGCCGCCGATGCTATCGTGATCGCCGCGCCGATGTACAACTTCACCGTGCCGACCCAACTCAAGGCCTGGATCGACCGCGTTGCGGTTGCCGGCCAGACCTTCCGTTACACCGAAGCCGGCCCAGAAGGCCTGTGCGGTGGCAAGAAGGTGGTCATCGTCTCCACGTCTGGCGGTATCCATGCCGGCCAGGCGAGCGGCATTGCCCACGAGGAATATCTCAAACTGGTGTTGGGTTTCCTTGGTATCACAGACATCGAGATCGTCCGTGCCGAAGGCCTGGCGTATGGTGAAGAAGTGCGCAACAACGCCATGACTGCTGCTCAAGCGAAGATCAGCGAGCAACTTTTCGCCGCCGCGTAAGGCTTGCATAAAGAACTGCTCAAGTTCAGGCAATCCCCCGAAAACTCTGTATTCTGGTTCTGCAAGGGCCGAATACGGAGTTTTTTGTTTCTGACTGTTACATAATCTGGCCCAGGTTATGCAGTCAAACGATCAGCGTCTGGATGCATTGTCGTCACAGTTCGTCGAATTCCCGGCGTACCGGCCTCACAAAGCAACGGATCTTTCGATTGAGTAACAACAGGGTGGGGCACCCCATGATGCGTCTTGGTGCAGCGTTACTGATTTGCCTGCTGGGCGGCCTGAACTCAGTGCAAGCTGCACCTGGGGTTCACCCGGTCTGGAGCGTTGGCTACCACGAGATGACATTCCTCGATCCGCTGGATCTGCAACCGATGCGCGCCATCGCGTTCTATCCCTCCAGCGAGCGCAAGCACATGAGCCTGCTTGAGGGCTACTCGATTGAAGCCGGCGAAGACACCAAGGTCGCCATGGGCCGTTTTCCGATGCTGATGCTGTCCCATGGCAACACCGGCACCCCCTTGGCGCTGCACGATCTTGCCACCTCGCTGGCCCGCAAAGGGTTTGTGGTGGTCGCGGTGATCCACCCCGGTGACAACTCCAAGGATCACAGCCGACTGGGCACCCTGAGCAATCTCTACGGGCGGCCTATCCAGATTTCCGAAGCGATCACCGCCACCCTTGGCGACCGCATGCTGGCGCCGTTCGTCAATGCTGATCAGGTGGGAGTCATTGGATATTCGGCGGGAGGCGAGACAGCCTTGATTCTCTCTGGCGCACAACCGGATCTGGATCGCCTGCGCCGCTATTGCCAGGAGCGCCCGGATGATCGGGACGCCTGCAACACCAAGGGCGAGCTCATTGTTGATCGTGACGACTTGCAACCGGTGGCCGACCCGCGTGTTCATGCCTTGTTGCTGATGGCGCCGTTGAGTCTGAAGTTCGGTCGTCAAACGTTGGCCGACGTGCATGTGCCCGTGCTGCTGTACAGCGGCGATGGCGACAAACTCGTCGCATTCGATAAAAACGCGGCGGCGCTGGCGCGTAAACTGCCGACTGCACCGGACTTCAAGCTACTGGCCGGAGCAGGGCACTTTGTGTTCATGGCGCCGTGCAGCGAAGAGCAGATTCTCGCCATGCCGGCGCTGTGTACCGATGCTGATGGCGTGGATCGTGAAGACATCCACCGCAACCTGATTTCCGAGGCCGGACGATTCTTCGCCCATACCTTGGGCAAACCGAGCCGAGCGGGGATGCAGACAGCGGATCAATAAATATCGTCGGTTCATCACGATCGAAGCACTTCAGGCCTGAGATTCTGCCCGCCGCTTGAGCAGCAGCGTCAACCCCAGCCCGGTCACCGACAACAGCGCCGCACTGAAGAAAATCCACGAATACCCCAGATTCAACGCCACCGCGCCCATCAACGGCCCGGCAATCGCCAGCGCCAGATCAAAAAACACCGCATAAGCACTCAACCCGGCACCACGGCTGGAGTTGGGCACCTGTTTGATCGCCTCGACCCCCAGTGCCGGATACACCAGCGACAGGCCGAACCCGGCCATGCCTGCCCCCATCAACGCGTACGCCGTGGAGGGCGCCAGCCAAAGCATGACCAGGCCAACGGTTTCAATGGTCATGCAGGCAATGGCCGAATTGAAACCGCCGAAGCGACTGATGGCAGAGATGAACAGCAGGCGCGACAGGATGAAACACACGCCGAAAACGGTCAGGCAATACGCGGCGCCGCTCCAGCCACGATTAAGGTAATAGAGGGTGATAAAGGTGGTCAGCGTGCCGTATCCGATCGAAGCCAGACTCAAGCTGGCGCCAAACGGTGCAATGCGTCCGAACACAGCCCAAAAAGGCAGCCGTTCGCCGCGCACCACCGGCACTGAAGGTTTATTGCGGATCAACAGCAGCGCACCGATGGCCAGCACCGACAGTGCGATGCCGAGACTGGCAAAACCGTAATCGGCGACCATCACCACACCCAGCGGCGCGCCGATGGCAATCGCGCCGTAAGAGGCGATGCCATTCCAGCCGATTGATCGGGCCGTATGTTCGACCCCGACCTGGCCCATGCACCAACTGATGGTGCCCACCCCGATCAAGCCTTGGGCGATGCCCAGCAGCAAACGCCCGGCAATCAGAATCAGCAGGCTCGGCAGCGCAAAGCTTTGCAGCAGCGTCGACACCAGCGTCAGCACACCGCTGAACACAATCCCCAGCAGCCCATAAACAATCGCTCGCTTGGTGCCGATGGTGTCCGACACGCGTCCGGCCATCGGCCGACTGAGCAGCGTGGCCAGGTACTGCGAGCCGATCACCAGCCCGGCAATGATGGCGCTGAAACCCAATTGTTCGTGAACATAACCGGGCAGCACCGCAATCGGCAGTCCGATGCAGAGAAAGGCAATAAAGGTATAGAAAACGATGGATACGATCTGCAGGGTGATCGCCATAGAGCTTTGCGGAGCAGACATGAGGACTCGTTCGCGGGCGGCGGTGGGAGAGTTCGCATCATGGCGTGGGCGCAGAACAAAAGAAAGCAGGCTAACTATTTTCCTGAGCGCTGATTTCGTTGCGGCGCGCTACAGGTTGAATGCGCTCCCACTGTGGGAGTGGGCATGCTCCCGAAGGTATCTGAAGCGCAATATTTCTCACGTCAGATTGCAAAAAGCCCCGTCACAAAGGACAGGGCTTTTCACTGGCAGTTCAAAACGAATAGCTGTTCTTAGAACACCACACCCTGACTGCGCAGGTAATCATCGTAGGTGCCGCTGAAGTCGGTCACGCCATCCGGGCTCAGCTCGATGATGCGCGTAGCCAGGGACGATACGAACTCACGGTCGTGGCTGACGAAGATCAGCGTGCCCGGGTAGTTTTCCAGCGCCAGGTTCAACGCTTCGATCGACTCCATGTCCAAGTGGTTGGTCGGTTCGTCCATGATCAGCACGTTCGGCTTTTGCAGGATCAGCTTGCCGAACAGCATGCGACCTTGCTCACCACCGGAAATCACTTTGACCGACTTGAGGATCTCGTCGTTGGAGAACAGCATGCGGCCCAAAGTACCGCGAATCATCTGCTCGCCCTGAGTCCACTGACCCATCCAGTCGAACAGCGTGACGTCGTCTTCGAAGTCGTGCGCGTGATCCTGAGCGTAGTAACCCAGTTCTGCGGCGTCGGTCCACTTGATGCTGCCGGCATCCGGGGTCAGTTCGTTGACCAGGGTGCGCAGCAGGGTAGTCTTGCCGATACCGTTCGGGCCGATGATCGCGACGCGCTCGCCCGCTTCGACCTGGAAGCTGAAATCCTTGAACAACGGCTTGCCGTCGAAGCCTTTGGCCATTTTTTCGACCATGACGGCCTGGCGATGCAGCTTCTTGTTTTGATCGAAACGGATGAATGGGCTGACACGGCTCGAAGGCTTGACCTCGGCCAACTGGATCTTGTCGATCGCCTTGGCGCGGGAAGTGGCCTGCTTGGCTTTCGAGGCGTTGGCCGAGAAGCGGCTGACGAACGATTGCAGTTCGGAAATCTGCGCTTTCTTCTTGGCGTTGTCCGACAGCAGTTGCTCGCGGGACTGGGTCGCCACGGTCATGTACTCGTCGTAGTTGCCCGGGAACAGACGCAGCTCGCCGTAATCCAGGTCAGCCATGTGGGTGCACACGCTGTTGAGGAAGTGACGGTCGTGAGAGATGATGATCATCAGGCTGTTGCGCTGGGTCAGAATGTTTTCCAGCCAGCGAATGGTGTTGATGTCCAGGTGGTTGGTCGGTTCGTCGAGCAACAACACTTCCGGATCGGAGAACAGCGCCTGAGCCAGCAATACGCGCAGTTTCCAGCCTGGCGAGACTTCGCTCATCGGGCCGAAATGCTGTTCCAGTGGAATGCCCAGGCCCAGCAGCAACTCGCCGGCACGGGATTCGGCAGTGTAGCCGTCCATTTCGGCGAACTCGGTTTCCAGCTCGGCCACGGCCATGCCGTCTTCTTCAGTCATTTCCGGCAGCGAATAGATGCGATCGCGCTCGGCCTTGACCTTCCACAGCTCTTCGTGACCCATGATCACGGTGTCGATCACGGTGAATTCTTCGTAGGCGAACTGATCCTGGCGCAATTTACCCAGGCGCACGTTCGGCTCGAGCATGACCTGACCACCGGACGGGTCAAGGTCGCCGCCAAGGATTTTCATGAAGGTCGACTTGCCGCAACCGTTGGCGCCGATCAGGCCGTAACGGTTGCCCGCGCCAAATTTGACCGAAACGTTTTCGAAGAGCGGCTTGGCGCCGAACTGCATCGTGATGTTAGCTGTAGAGATCAAGAGTTTTTCCTGCGAAGCATTCTGAATTGCGAGGGTGCGGCCGGAGCGCTTGGCCCGAGTCAAAGTGCGCTGAAGCGGGGAGGTCCCGTCATCAACCAAGGGGGGCGCGTAAAGTTTGGCGGCGATTGTACTGGTCTGGCTCTTTAAACGATAGGGCGAACACGCCACGAACGCCGATTGGCACAATCGCGGGACAGTTTTTCACAGATGAAAGCTCACTATCGGTTACAAAGTGTGGCTAAAATGCCATCCATTCACCTAGCGCCCTAGAACGGCGTGGGCTCAAGGACGCGCCATGTGTACTCAGACCACTGCATAAGACGCCAGAGTTCATGCTCCCGGGTGCGCGCAGTTTGTTCACTTCTGACGTGTGACGATTTTTCGTGAAACTTATCATTGCTGCTATTTATGTCATTTCCATTGCATACGTACACCTGCGTGGCCGTGTGCGCCACAAACTGGGCCGGCAACTGAGTGATCACTCGACGTTTCTCGCGCCGATCAATTGCTTCCTCTATCTGTTCTCGAAGAAGCCGAACAAGCCTTATCTCGATCCGGCAGACTTTCCTGATCTGAGCCCATTGCAAGCCCATTGGAAGGAGATTCGCGAAGAAGGGCAGAATCTGCTGCGCGCTGGCGAGATCAAACGTTCCGATCAATACAACGATGTGGGGTTCAACTCGTTTTTCAAAACCGGCTGGAAGCGGTTCTACCTGAAATGGTACGGCGACAGTCACCCGTCGGCGATGAAGTTGTGCCCAAGAACGACCGAACTGGTACAAAGCATCGGTTCGATCAAGGCGGCAATGTTTGCCGAGTTGCCTCCGGGATCGAAACTGGTGCGTCACCGCGACCCGTATGCCGGTTCTTATCGTTATCACTTGGGCCTGGAAACGCCGAACGATGAGGGTTGCTATATCAATGTAGACGGTGAGAACTATCACTGGCGCGATGGCGAAGCGGTGATGTTCGACGAAACGTTCATTCACTATGCTGAAAACAAGACCGACAAGAACCGGATCATCCTGTTCTGTGACATCGAGCGGCCGCTGAAGTATCGATGGGCCGCAGCGTTCAACGGCTGGTTTAGCCGCACTGTGATGTCGGCAGCGGGTGCGCCGAATGATGCGGGGGACCGTACTGGCGGGATCAACCGGTTGTTTACCAAAATCTACAAGATTCGTTTGCGCGGCAAAGAGCTGAAAAAGCGCAACCGCAAGCGGTACTACATGGAAAAGTGGGCGATTTTCGGTGGTTTACTGGCTGTCTTCATCTTGATCTGATGAATATAAAGCCGCCACCGACGCCTTCGCGAGCAAGCCTGCGCCTTTCCAGAGTGTAAGAGCCAGGCTGATTTACCCGGGTGATCTTCAGGTGCCCGCGGCTCAGGGCGAAACTTCCCGTCATTTGGCGGCTTCCGAGGGTTCGGTCAAGCCGTGTTACATGTTGTTTAAAGGTCATGGGTTAACAAATCCGAACCCTGGGCGTAGCGTGGACTCGAAGGCTCTATTCCATGCCCATCGAGAGGCCGCCCCATGAACCGAATTCTGCTTGGCATCGCCGTCCTGACACTCAGTGGCGGTCTGGTTCATGCGGATGTCCTGCTGGCGCAAAGCCCTGCCGGCAACAGCAACAACCCCTACAACAGCCCAATCCGCCGGGCCAACCCAAACAGCATGCAGGGTACCCAGCCCAGTGCCCCGCCAATGCGAGGGCCAAACACCGTACCGACGCCACGTCAGCCCACCGTTGAGAATCGTGGCATTGGCAACGGCCAGCCGATTCGCTCGTCGCCAAGTAAACCGCCCGCGTTCATTCCCAACCCTCCCTCGCGGGATTCCGGCAGTAACCGCTGAACGGCAGGACTGCTGTTCTGCCAGCCTTTGAAACGAACAAAAGGACTCGTGCATGTTGCGTAAAACCCTCCTGGCCAGCCTGTGCGTCAGCGCACTGATCAGTGCTCCGGTCTTGGCCGCTACCCAAGAATTGCAAAGCGAGCAGGGCACCCTCGAAGTCACCACGATTACCCAGGGACTCGAGCATCCGTGGGCGCTGGCCTTTCTGCCGGATCGCGGAGGCATGCTGGTGACCGAGCGACCGGGCAACCTGCGGGTGGTGGGTACAGAGGGTCAATTGTCTGCGCCTGTCAGCGGCGTACCGAAGGTCTGGGCCAAAGGGCAGGGCGGTTTGCTGGATGTCGTGCTGTCACCAGATTTTAAACAGGACCGGCTGATTTACCTGTCGTACGCCGAAGGCGGCGGCGTCGGGGACAAGGCCGGGACGGCCGTCGGGCGTGGCCGGCTGTCGGACGATCTGAAGACGTTGAAGGACTTTAAAGTGATCTTCCGCCAAGAGCCGAAACTCTCTGTCGGCAACCATTTCGGTTCACGACTGGTGTTTGATCGCGACGGTTATCTGTTCATCACCCTGGGCGAAAACAACGACCGGCCCACCGCGCAGGATCTCGACAAGCTGCAAGGCAAAGTCGTACGTATCTACCCCGACGGCAAAGTACCGGACGACAATCCATTCGTGGGTCAGTCTGGCGTGCGGCCCGAGATCTGGTCGTACGGCCAGCGCAATCCACAGGGCGCAGCACTCAATCCGTGGACCGGCACGCTTTGGGAAAATGAACACGGGCCGCGCGGAGGTGATGAGATCAACATCATCGAGCGGGGGAAAAACTACGGTTGGCCACTGGCGACTCACGGCATTAACTATTCCATGCAGCCGATCCCGGAAGCTCAGGGTAAAACCGCTGAAGGCACGATCGCGCCGCATCATGTGTGGGAGAAGTCGCCAGGCGTATCGGGGTTGGCGTTTTACGACAGCGACCGTTTTAAACCGTGGCAGCACAACGCGTTTATCGGCGCGCTGGCGACACAGGAGCTGATTCGCCTGCAGTTTGATGGCGACAATGTGGTGCATGAGGAGCGCTTGCTCGGCGAACTCAAGCAGCGCATCCGTGACGTACGGCAAGGGCCGGATGGCTACCTGTACGTGTTGACGGACGAGGAGAATGGTTCGCTGTACAAAATCGGTCTGAAGTAACCCGCTGTGGCGAGGAGCCTGTTCCCTCGCCACACACCGGCGCAGAGGCCGCAGAACTCAACTCAGTCCCGCATTTGGCCGAACCGCCACCGCGATGCCTTGTTATAGTTCGGGCTTCATTTTCAGCCCGGTAAAGGATCACTGCCATGTCTCAATACACCGCCTTCAGTGTCGAACTGGCCAACAATATCGCTCATGTGCAGATAAACCGTCCGGAAAAAATCAACTCGATGAACGCCGCTTTCTGGAGCGAGATCGTCGAGATCTTCCAGTGGATCGACGACACAGACGAAGTGCGCGTGGTGGTGCTCAGCGGTAATGGCAAACACTTTTCCTCCGGCATTGACCTGATGATGCTCGCCGGCGTCGCCAATGAATTGGGCAAGGACGTCGGTCGCAATGCGCGCCTGCTGCGCCGCAAAATCCTGACCCTGCAAGCCTCGTTCAACGCCGTCGACAACTGCCGCAAACCAGTGCTGGCAGCCATTCAGGGGTACTGCCTGGGCGGCGCGATTGATCTGATCGCCGCGTGCGACATGCGCTACGCCGCCGAAGACGCGCAATTCTCGATCAAGGAAATCGATATCGGCATGGCCGCTGATGTTGGCACATTGCAACGGTTGCCGCGGATCATCGGAGACGGCATGCTGCGTGAGCTGGCTTACACCGGTCGCACATTCGGCGCTGAAGAAGCGCGCAACATCGGTCTGGTCAATCGTGTTTACAGCGATAAGGATGTGCTGCTCGAAGGCGTTTTCGATATAGCGCGCGACATCGCTTCCAAGTCGCCTATCGCGGTCACTGGCACTAAAGAAATGATCAGCTACATGCGCGACCATCGCATCGACGACGGTCTCGAATACGTTGCCACCTGGAACGCCGCCATGTTGCAATCCACCGATTTGCGCGTGGCCATGGCCGCCCATATGAGCAAACAGAAACCCGAATTTCTGGATTGAGAAACCATGACATCTCGCTGGACCACTGCAGTACTGGACACTGATCAACCCGGCGGTTGGGCGGTGGCGCGCAGCCCCGAAGGCTTTCTGTTCGATGACAACGGCGCACTATTCCCCCGGGAATGGCTCAAGCGTCAGGACCTGTCGACCCTCGCCGAACATGGCATTGGCCATCTCGATGGCGAGCCGGTGTACCTGCTGGAATTACGCAGTGCCAGCGAGGTGCCGGGTTGCAACTGGAAAGGTCTGCGGGCGTTCATGCTCGATGGCGATCACACGATCTATAAAGTCTTGGGCTACGCCGCGCAGATCGGCACCTGGGCTCGAGAACATCGCTTCTGCGGCAATTGCGGGCAAGCGATGAGACAGGTGCCACGTGAGCGTGCGATGTATTGCCAGCTGTGCGATTTGCGCAGTTACCCGCGCATTTCGCCGAGCATGATCGTACTGATCACCCGTGGCGACGAGATTTTGCTGGCACGCTCACCGCGCTTCGTTACCGGCGTCTATAGCACGCTTGCCGGGTTTGCCGAACCGGGCGAGTCGGCCGAAGATTGCCTGATTCGAGAGGTGCGTGAAGAAGTGCAGATCGAGGTGAAGAACATTCAATACATGGGCAGCCAGTGCTGGCCGTTTCCGCATTCGATGATGCTGGGTTTCCATGCTGAATACGCCGGCGGTGAGATTGTCTGTCAGGAAGACGAGATCGAAGACGCCCAATGGTTCAACGTGCATGATCTGCCGCCGTTACCGGCGTCAAAATCGATTGCCCGTTACCTGATCGACGTCTACGTGGCTCGGCGCTTAGGCCACGCTGAACCAGTGCTGCCAGGCTAGACGCACGGTCAAACCCAGTACCACGGTGATGAACACCGGGCGAATGAACTTGGCGCCGCCGCTGATCGCGGTGCGCGCGCCAAAGAACGCGCCGACCATCACCGACAGGCCCATGCTCAGGCCGATGATCCAGTCCACCTGCCCGGAAAACACGAACACCGACAGCGCCGCAATGTTGCTGACGAAGTTCATGCTGCGCGCCACGCCGCTGGCCTTGACCAGATCGATGGGGTATAGCAGCAGGCTGCTGACGGTCCAGAACGCACCCGTGCCGGGGCCGGCCACACCGTCGTAGAAACCAAGGCTGAAGCCTTGGCTTGATTGCCATTTCTTTTTGATCGGTGCGTCGCTGTCCAGCGGCGCTTTTGGTGTGCCGCCGAACAACAGGTACAAGCCGCACGCGAAGACGATCACCGGGAGCATTTTGTTCAGCCATTCTGCGGGCAGGTAATGGGCGACGATGGCGCCCGCCAGCGCGCCAACCAAGGTACCGATAATCGCGTGTACCCATTGCCGTGGATGAAACAGCTTGCGTCGGTAAAAGGTGAAACTAGCGGTGGCCGAACCAAAGGTCGAACTGAGTTTGTTGGTACCCAGCACCAGATGCGGCGGCAGGCCGGCGGTCAGCAACGCAGGTGTGGTCAACAGGCCGCCCCCGCCCGCGATGGCGTCGATGAATCCGGCAATGAAAGCGACAAGGGCCAGAATGGCCAGGGTGGTGAGGTCAACACTGAGTTCGAAAGGCATGGAATCGGCTTATTCGGCAGGGCGCAGCTCTAGGCTGCGGGGAGGATCGCCATGTTACTCATTTCCAAGTGTTGCCGCGAGCCGTTAGCCTGCTCGCGAAAGCGGGGTGCCAGCGACAGAAATTCTGGCTGACAAGACGCCTTCGTGAGCAGGCTCGCTTCTACACCGCGGTCTTCGTGAGATTACAAACCCAGATCAGACAACCCCGGATGATCATCCGGGCGACGCCCCAGCGGCCAGTGAAACTTGCGATCGCTTTCCTTGATCGGCATGTCGTTGATGCAGGCATAGCGCTGGAACATCAAGCCATTCTCATCGAACTCCCAGTTTTCGTTGCCGTAAGAACGGAACCAGTTACCCGAATCGTCGTGCCACTCGTAGGCGTAACGCACGGCAATGCGCGTGTCAGACCAGGCCCAGAGTTCCTTGATCAAACGGTAATCCAGTTCCTTGGCCCATTTACGAGTCAGGAAGGCCTTGGCTTCTTCGCGGTTGCTGGCAAACTCGGCGCGGTTACGCCACTTTGTATCGAGGGTGTAGGCCAGCGATACCTTTTCCGGATCGCGAGAATTCCAGCCATCCTCGGCCAAACGAACTTTCTCGATCGCCGATTCTCGGTTGAAGGGCGGCAATGGTGGACGTACCTGGGCTGCAGTAGACATGTTAAGTCTCCCGATAAATTCAACGTTTAAACAACTTGTCAGGCTTATTAAGGTGTTACAGGTCCAACAACTTTCGCGCCATGCATTGCGCATTATCGGCGGCACTGTGATCACCCATCACAAGCGCTACGGTAATGGCGCCATCAATCAGGATCAGCATCTGTTTGGCCAGCAGTTGCGGATCCTTGGCGCCATGTTCGGTACATAGCTCGCACACATAGTCGAGCAGCTTCTGTTTGTGCTCTTTGGCGACCTGGCGCACCGGGTCCTGAGGGTCGCCGGTTTCGCCGCTGGTATTGATGAACGCACAGCCGCGGAAACCTTCCGAAGCGAACCAGCCCTTGAGCACGGTAAACAGGTTGAGCAAGCGATCGGCGGGGGTTTCGGCCTGATCGACGGCGTTTCGGTACCAGTGCATCCAGCGCACGTCACGGCGTTGCAGGGCGGTGACGGTCAGCTCCTCTTTGTTGGCGAAGTAGCGGTAGATACTTTTTCTGGAGACACCGGCGGTTTTCACCAGAAGATCCATGCCAGTGGCGGCGATGCCGCTTCTGTAAATCAGCTTTCCGGTGACATCCAGAATGATGTCGCGAGTCGATGGGTCAGTAGTCAGGTTCATGTGGCAAACAGTAGAATGATCGTTCTCCTTGGTCAAGCATTGATTTCAAAATGGCGCTCACGAGCAAGTCCGCCCTCGCCGTGGATCGTTTTTCAAAGGCGGGAGTGAGCCTGCTCACGAAGGGGATATTGCAGCCAGTAACAAGACCCGAACGAGTCGATGGTGTAAGCTCTCGGGTTCTTCGGATTCGACCCATTGCGAGCCCTATGCCGTTGCTTTTCAAACGTTCTCTGCTGCCTAAATTGCGCAGCTTTCCGCTGACCGCCGAGGCCGTGACCATTCTGTCCGGTGCCGCCGAGTTCCGTCGTTGCCTGTTGGAGAAAATCGCCGAGGCGACCCAGCGTATCGTCATCGTCGCGCTTTATTTGCAGCAAGACGAAGCCGGTCAGGAAATCCTCGATGCCTTGCACGCCGCCAAACTCAAGCGTCCAGAGCTTGAAATTGCTGTGGTGGTCGACTGGCTGCGCGCCCAGCGCGGGTTGATCGGCGCCGGCAAGCAGCCGGGGAACTCGGCGTGGTATCAGGAGATGACCCGCACCCACCAGAGCGAAGTGCCGGTTTACGGTGTGCCGGTGCAGACCCGCGAGTTGTTTGGCGTGCTGCATTTGAAGGGCTTCGTGATCGACGATTGTGTGGTCTACAGCGGTGCGAGCCTGAACAACGTTTATCTGCACAAGTTCGACAAGTACCGTTTCGACCGCTATCACGTCCTGAGCAGCCCTGAGCTGGCGGATTCGATGCATCACCTGGTCAAGCACGGCCTGATCGAATCCAAAGCGGTGCACCGTCTTGATTTGCCGAACCTGCCGACCACCCGAAGCCTGCGCAACTATATTGGCGATCTGCGCAGTCGACTCAAATACGCGGCATACGACACCAGCGCCGGCAGTACGGCGCACACTGGCCTATCGGTCAGTCCGTTGCTTGGCGTCGGCAAGAACAACCCGCTGAACCGGGTGATTCTCGAGTTGATCGCCAGCGCGCAAACGCAACTGACCATCTGCACGCCGTACTTCAACCTGCCGCTGGGTGTGATCCGTGAGGTCAACCGTGCGCTGGCTCGCGGCGTGAAGATCGACATCGTGGTGGGCGACAAGACCGCCAACGACTTTTACATCCCGCCAAGCGAACCGTTCAAGGTCATCGCGGCATTGCCGTACCTGTACGAGATCAGCTTGCGCCGCTTTGCCAAACGGCATCAGCGCAACATCGACAGCGGCCAGTTGAACCTGCACCTGTGGCGTGACGGTGACAACACCTATCACCTCAAGGGCATGTGGATCGATCAGCGCTATACGCTGCTGACCGGCAACAACCTCAATCCACGGGCGTTCCGTCTGGATCTGGAAAACGCGCTGTTGATGGATGATCAGCAAGGCGAGTGGCTAGAACCGCGGGCGAAGGAGCTGGAGGAAATATTTCGCCATACCACGCGTATCGAGAGTTTCCAGAGTCTGGAAACCTTGCCGGAGTACCCGAGCGGGGTGGCGAAGTTTCTCAAGCGCGTGAGCCGGGTGCGGATCGAGCGGTTGCTCTACCGGATTTTGTAAGGCTTCAAGTGATTCGGTGCGGCTACAACCGCTTTCGCGAGCAAGCCCGCCCCCACAGGAAGGCTGTGTTCACCACAAATAAGGTGATCGACACAGATCCAGTGTGGGGCGGGCTTGCTTGCGAGCGGGCCGGATCAAACGCTATAAAAACTCAGTTCAGACCCAGCTTTCCACGCAAGGTCGACAGGTCTTCAGCCAAGGTATTCACCGGCCCGACCAGCGCTTTGCGGTCGTTGTCCTGCACCTTGTCATACGTCTCGAAACCACCGTCCTTGGTCCTGTACTTGGCCAGAACTTTATTCACGGAGGCGAAGTTCTTGTCCACTTTGGCGACGAACGCCTTGTCCTGTTTTTCGATCTGCGGACGGAACAGATCAACGATTTTCTTCGCGCCATCGATGTTGCCCTGGAAATCGTACAGGTCGGTGTGACTGTAACGATCTTCTTCACCGGTGATCTTGGTCGCGGCAACTTCCTCAAGCAACGCCGCAGCCCCCCCCACCACCTTCTCAGGCGGGAAGGTCAGACCGGCCACGCGGCTCTGCAGGTCTTTGACGTCTTTGTTCAAATCCTGCGCCAACGTATCCAGGCCTTGGGTGCTCTTTTCAGAGAACAGCGAATACTCGATGCGGTGGAACCCGGTGAAATCTTCCGCTTTCACGCCTTTTTCGTGGTCGTCGACACGCGAATCGATAGACGCATCAAGGTCACTGAACAGTTCGGCAATCGGTTCGATCGACTCGTAGTAAACGCGGGTCGGTGCATAGAGCTTTTGCGCAGTCGCCAGGTCGCCTTTCTTCACCGCATCGGTGAACTGCTGAGTGTGGCTGGCCAGCTCATCGAGTTGTTCGGTGACGTAGATCTTGTAGTCCGACACCGGCCCGACCAGATCCAGCGCAGAGGTCGCTGCGAAAGCCGACAGCGGGGTGTTGAGCAAGCCAAGGGTCAGTAATAGCGCGAGTGGCGTTTTTTTCATGGGGCGGCTCCAGTGTCTTGATTGTTTTAGGTAGCGGTTTTCGGTTGTGTGGCATTAAGCAGCGAGCGACCGATGAAGTCCTTGTCGCCCGTAACGCCCGCAAGCGTGAAGAAGTAACCGCCGCCGACGGGTTTGAGGTATTCCTCAAGCGGTTCGCCATTGAGGCGGGTCTGCACGGTGATAAAGCCTTTTTCCAGGTCGGCCTGGTAGCAGATGAACAGCAACCCCATGTCAAGCTGACCGTTCTTGTTTACCCCGTTGGAATAGTTGAACGGCCGACGCAGGATCAGGTTGGCCTGGCTCGCAGCGGTACGCGGGTTAGCCAGGCGAATGTGCGCGTCGAGTTTGGTCAGCTTGCCGGCCGGATCTTTGCTGTAATCCGGGACTTCGGTTTCATGTCGGGCCCCCATCGGCGCGCCAGTGGTTTTGACCCGACCGATGATGCTTTCCTGCTCCTGCAACGGCGTGCGATCCCAGCGCTCGACGAAGTTGCGGATGATCCGCACCGCTTGATAGCTGCCATGCACGGCCCAGGCAGGTTCATCGCTGTCCGGTTGCACCCAGACCACGCGATCCATGGCTTTGCCGTCGATGGAATCGGGGTTGGCTGAACCATCCCGGAAACCGAGGAAGTTGCGCGCCGACTGCACCGGCACACCGGGTTTGGCCGGGGCTTGTGGCGGCACGCTACCTTCCTGTTTCCAGCGCACCAGCAGCAGATCAGGCAGGTTCTTCACAATGTCGCGCAGGGCATGAATGTTGGTGTCGGCGGTGTTGGCACAAAACTGCAGGCTGAGGTCACCGTGGCAGCAGTCGGCGTCCAGTGCATCGTTGGGGAAACCGACCATGCGGATCAGACGCTTGGGTTTGGCGTCGGCGAGGCCGAAGCGCTCATCGAACAGCGACTCACCCACCGAAACGGTGATGGTCAGGTTATCCGGCGTGACCACCGGGCCGAGGATGCCGGAATCCGGGGGCGGCAGTTTCGGATCGATCTGTGCGACCGGGCCACCCTTCATCAGGAACGCAATGCGCTCGTTGAGCGTGCGAAATAACCGCTCGAGGTCTTCGCGATCACTGGCCAATACGTCGAACGAAACCAGCATGCCCGAGGCTGGGCGCGGGGTGACGATGCCGGTCTGGTGTACGCCGTGGAAATCGTGGCGGTCTTCAGTCTTTTCGCTACTCGGGGCTTCGGTGACTTGTGCCGTTGCGGCGGCCATGGCCGGGCAGCTCAGGGCCGAACCCGCGAGGGCGACACCGGCGGCACCCATGCCCATCAGGACACGGCGACGCTGCAGGTTGAGTTGTTCTGAATCTTTCATCGGTACTCGTCTTCTGCTTACAGGCCGGAGAGGCCGAGGGCGGGATCGATGCCATCAAGCGCGCTGGCCAGAGCCTGAGCCTTGTCGGCAATCTGTTTGCGTTGTTCGCCGCTGACCGTGTCGTAGCGGGCGTAGCCGTCCTTGATCTTGTAGGTGTTGAGTTCGGTATCGAAGTCCGTCAGCGCCTTGTCGACTTTCGGTAACAGATCGGCAGCAGGCTTGCTCAGCATCGGTCGCAGCAGGTCGACGACTTTGTGTGCGGTTTGCAGGTTGGCGGCAAAACCGTTGAGGTCGCTGTGGCTGTAGCGTTCCTCTTCACCGCTGGCGGCGCGGACGTCGGCGAGGGTGTTGAGGTTGCGCACGATGACGTTGACCAGTTGCTCCGGCGGCAGCGACTGCGCGAGCAATTGCTGTTTGAGTGTGGTGACATCGCTGAGCAGGCGCTGGGCGACCGGCGTCAGATCGTCGAGTTTGCGCTGTTGGAACAGGCCGAATTCGAGACGGTGGAAACCGACGAACGCTGGATCCTGTTCGCGTTTTTCGAAGTAATCGGCGCGAGCGTTGATGCTGTTGTCCAGTTCGGCCAGACGCTGTGCGGCCGGGGCCAGATGTTGATAAGCCGCACGCGCGGGCAGATACAGCGCCTGAGCCTGAGCCAAATCGCCGCTTTCAATGGCTTGATCGAGCGCGGTCACGGCTTTGATCAATGCGCTGCTCTGGCTGGCCAGGTACACGCGAAATTCCGACAGCGGCCCGACGAAGGCGACCATCGACGGCTTGGCTTTGGCCGCAGCATCAGACGCGGCCGTTGGCGTCACGTGCAGGGTGCCGCGCGGATTGCTCAGCAGGCCGCAGGTGATCGCGTAATCGCCCGGTTGCAGGTTGGCGTTGATCACCTGGCTCAGGCCCGGCGCGATGTTTTCGCGCTCCTCAACAACGAGCACGCCGTCGAGAATTTCCCATTCCACCGCCCGGTCGGAGCGGTTGACGATGCGGAAACTGGCGCGGCCAGCCGGCACCGTCAGCGCGTTCGGCTCGCAACTGCCCGGATGGATATTCACCACCACTTCATCGTGGTTGTGCTGACGCTTGGCCGCGGCCATTTTCGAGGCGTAATAAAACAAACCACCGGCGGCGATCATCACCACCACCGAACCGGCCACCGCCCAACGCAAGGCGCGAGGAGGGGAGGCCTGAGGAGTATTAGGCTTTGACATGGATGCCCTTATTGGCTGGAAACGGAAGACGTTTGTGCGTGAGGCTTGGGCGCGGGGAGGAAGAACATCACCAGCGCCACCAGCAGATAGATCAGATAGGCACCGAGGGTGCTGACAGTCGGTGCATCCTGATAACCGAACATGCCGGCCAGCACCGAGCCCAACGGGCCATCCATCGGCAGCGTTGCGCTGAAGTCGAAGAGCACGGTTTGCAGGTGATTCCACAGCCCGGCTTCGTGCAGGGCTTGCACAGAGTTGGCGAGAATCCCGGCGGCGACCACCAGAATGAACAGACCTGTCCACTTGAAGAACGCCGAAAGATTGAGGCGCATGCTGCCTCTGTAGATGAGGAAACCGACGATGATCGCCAGAATCAGACCGAGCAGGGCACCGATCGGCGCGCCCGGGCCTTCGCTTTGTTGGAACACTGCGAGCAGGAAGAACACCGTTTCCAGACCTTCACGGGCCACGGCGAAAAACACCATGGCGATCAGTGCAATCACCTGATGTTTAGAGGAAGTCAGCGCGTGATCCAGCGAGGCTTGCAGCGAATGCTTGATCGAACGCGCGACTTTACGCATCCAGAACACCATCGAACTGAGAATGCCGACGGCGACCAGCCCGACGATGCCTTCGAACAGTTCCTGCTGCTTTTGCGGGAATTCGGCACTGACCAGTTCCAGGCCACCACCGACCAGCAGGGCGAGGGCGGCGGCGAGAAACACGCCGATCCACACGGCCGGCATCCATTGGCCACGGCCGGTTTGCTGGAGGTAACTGGCGATAATGCCAACGATCAGCGCGGCTTCAATGCCTTCGCGCAGCATGATCAGAAAGGGAACGAGCATTCGGTGTCCAATAAGTCATTCGAAGAGGTTACAAGTTGTAACATAATGAAAGTCATTCTCACATGACAATGATTGGCATAAACCTGAACACAAGCTGAACAAAGTAAAGAACAACCATTCTCATGCGGGTGACACCGGAACCCTGTAGGAGCCGCCGAAGGCTGCGATTTTTTGATTTATAGAATCAAGATCAAAAGATCGCAGCCTTCGGCAGCTCCTACATGGGTATTTGTGTCAGCTGCGGTAAGATGCCCACCACCCAAAAACAACAAGGTTCACCGCGCTCCATGTCGGAAAAAGACACCATCGCCGTTCAACTGGTGCGTGAAGCGCTGCTGCAAAGTTGTGCCCCGGGCGTGGCCACGGAAGAAGTCTTGAACAAGGTCGGGATTGATCCGCTGCTGCTGCAAACCGAGCACGGCCGGGTGCCGGCCTCGCAGTACGCGAAACTCTGGCGGTTATTGGCGCGCCGTGGCGATGACGAGTTCTTTGGCATGGACCCGCGCAAGCTCAAGTCCGGCAGCCTTGAGTTCCTCTGCCGCAGCGCGATGGCGCAACCGACGCTGGCAGCGGGTTTGAGCACGGGCCTGAGCTTTCTGTCACTGATGCTTGAGCGCATGCCGGCGCAACTGGTGCACCAGCAAAGTCTCGCGGAGATCGTCCTGCTGGAGGATGAGCCCGAACCGCGCCGCGCCTTCACTTATTTCACCTACTGGATGATCGTCCACGGCGTGGCCTGTTGGCTGGCGGGGCGGCGGATTCCGATTCTGGCGATCGAACTGCGCTGCGCGGCGCCGGACTTCACCGATGATTACCGGGTGATGTTCTCGGAAAACCTGCGTTTTGAGCGGCCGCGTACTCGAATGATTATTTCTGCCGATTGCCTCGACCTGCCGATCAAGCGCAGCGCCGAGGAATTGAAGCGCTTTCTCGCCCACGCCCCGGCCAACATTCTGGTCAAGTACCGCGACCCGGAAAGCCTCGCCAGTCGGATCAAACAGGATTTGCGGCAATTACCCGCCGAGCAGTGGCCGGAAACCGAGGCTTTGGCCCAACAGCTGTGCATGTCCGCCTCGACACTGCGCCGCCGTTTGGCCGAGGAAGGGCAGACCTACCAAGGCCTCAAGGACAGCGTGCGCAAGGAATTGGCCATCATTTGGCTGGCGGAGCCTTCGATCAGTTTTGTCGAGATTGCCGGCCGGTTGGGGTTTGCCGATGTCAGTTCATTTTATAAAGCGTTCCGCAAATGGGCGGGTTCCAATCCAGGGCATTACCGTAACCTGATCCTCAGCCAGCCAACTGAAGCTGGCTGAGGATCAGGCGTCATTTACAGTTCCTTCACGCTGACCAACGAGGTAGTGCCGGTACCGAACATCGAGGCCTTGATGCGCAACTGCAAATCATTCTTCGAGCCGCGCAGGACATAGATATGATCCGTCAGCTTAGGGCTTTCGAGTTTGAACAGCCTCACACTGCCTTCTGGATAAAGCGTGGGATCAAGTTCCAGTACTGCGTGGATCTTGTTGGCACGGGATGAGATGTTGTAGCGATTTTTACCAAACAGGGTCTCCGAAAGTTGTTGCAGCGGCATCGAATCCGGAGCGAGATCGGTCACATACAATCCGACGATATCGCGTTGCGGTCTGCCGTAAGCATCGTTGGACGAATTGTCGATAAACGCGCTTCTTGTGGCTTTGATTGTCGCCAGTTTATCCCTGTTCACGTAGTGATAAAGCTGCTTGGGCAAGGGCTTGATTTCGGTTTCGATAACCGACGGAAACCCGCTACTGTCAGCGATTGCCCGGCGTGACGGCCCCGGTGCCTCAGTGCTGGAGTTGTCATGGCTGCGCTTGTTTGGCGCGCCTCCTTTCAGGTACATCCGGTTATCGACTGTCCATCGCCCCTGACCGTCGGAAATCAGGAAGGGGCCGGGTCGCAGGTAATCCACCGGATCAATGATCAGCACCGACCCTTCTTCAATCGAAACCCGAAAAAATTGACCTTCCACCAATGCATGCCATTTGTCGTTGTACCGATAAAGGCCTTTGTTGCGTCCTTGCGCCACGGGTTCTCCGAGGTCTACCGGCTTTTCCATCGCGAAACTGTCGAGTATCGCTTGGTGCGCCCGGGAATAGGATGAACGGGGGGTAGCCCAGGCGTTTTCGGTAATCGACAGGTCCACCTGTGGGTGCTGCTCACCCGGCAAACTACGGTTTTCAATGACCGGTACATCGGGCGTAGCAGGGGCGGTACTTTCGACGGAGTATTCAAATACTTCCGGTTCGATCGACAGGTGCGGCGCGTTTTGTGACCTCGTCGTGATGCGTCCGGCGTGCATGAGTACGGCCGCCAGGTTAAGCAACAGGTCGGCCACGGCGAACGACTTGTCCTGACCATCCGATTGCGACAGTGCTTCAAGATCGGCCTTGAGACTCACCGCCAATTGCACTAACCATCCGGCGGTGGCTACCGGCCCGGTCACCAGCGGCAACAATGACTCGAATATCAACCAGCTCAGCGTCTTGAAGTGGGCCCAGCGACTCTCTGCGTTGGACACCGATTGCCGGTCTGCCAACTCAACAAGCGCCCGGCTGTTCGCCTCATACAGGTGCTGAAATACATCGCCCTGCAGTGGGGACGCGTTTTTCAGTTCCCAACGCAGGCGTATTTCGTTAGCGCCCAGCAGTCCGGTATGTCTGACCACGGCTTTGTACCAGTCATGGATGCTTTTCTGCAGCGGGGCGTCGGACTGAATCGCCTGTTCCAGATGGCTGCGCGAAGGGAACTGGATCAACGAAGGGGAATAGAAGGGGCGATAGAGGATGACGGGAGCATCGCTGCGGTCGCCGGCGGTGATGACGAACATATTCAGAACCGGCCCGAGCCGCAGATGCAAGGGGCTGACGACGATCTCTTGAGAGGCGTCGCCAGCATCGGCCAACGCGATGATCAGACGTACCCCGTCATCGTCAAAACCATGGGCACTTGTCAATTTGGCCTCTAGTGCCTGGAGCGGCAATTGATTGCGCAGGTGGACCGTGAACAGATTTTGTCGGGATGACGCCTCGGTACGATTATCGAACAGATGCTGTTTCAGATAAGCCGGGTAGGTACGGCCAATGTCCACTGACTGGATAAGACTCTTGACGTAATCGGGGGTCATCCACGCTGGTACATCGCGCTGGTGCAGGCCTTTGACGGTCATCGTGCCCCATGGCAGGCCGGCAAGATTTTCCAGGGCAAAATCGATGATGCCCAAGCGAATCGTTTCAACGCTCCCCCATCCTCCAGGTACTCCTCGCGCGACCTTGATGTTGAGTTCCATGTCATCTGGGTTTACCGGTTCATGCCCATCACGGCTCATCTGATCGACGAGTGCTCGATAGGCAAAATCGCGGATGGAATCGAGATGGGTGAAAAACGTCGCACCGTCGTACTCCAGATGAGTTGCCGCCATGGCCGACACATATCGTCGATAAGTACGGCGATCATCAGCATCTGCATCCTTGAGCCATTGAGGCAAATGCTTGTCGACATTTTCTGCATGGTAAACATGCGGCTGTTTGCCGGCGAACAGGCGAAGTGGATCGGTGATCTGGTCGAACAGTTGCTCAGCGCCCTCGAACATTTCGTTGACCGGAATCTGGATGCTTTCAAGTTCCAGCAGTTGCTGATCGATCAGGACCCGCACCAACTCATCAAAAATATCCGCTTCAGGTTCATAACGATCAACGCTAAGTTCGACGAACTCCCAGCGATGCTGCAAGTCCCGTGCAATATTCTGTATGCAGTCTGACTCGGATTTGAATCGTTCCCAGGCGCCCGAAGGTTGAATCAATACTGTTCCTGACTTGTTCGTGACGAGCAAGGCAGGATAAATCAGCGAGAGATTGTTCGTCCCGTTATTCAAGGTAAATTGCAATAGATAAGCCGGCGACCGTAAATGCTCGTTAAATATTTGTCGATATTGTTTTTCCGGTTTGATGACCAAACCGGTCAACGCATAATAAAAGTCTTGATCTGACTGGTGAAGTGATTCATTGATGTTCGATGCGCAGGCATCTTTTACAACCTCCGCCAGCCACTGCCAACGTTTCATGCCGTTATCGGCTGGTTGCTGCCAATAATCCAGCAACTGCTGCTGCAACGTGGCGACCAGTGTCTGGCACAGTTCTTCCTGAGCCAAGTGGAAATCGGCAAGATCGATTGTAGCGCGGCCTTCGGCGTTCACTGGAATGATCAGGTTTTCGTCGGCTACGGTAAGACTCCGGCCCTCAGTGAAGGCCTCAATAAATGCATTCAGAAAAGGCACTGGTTCGGAGTTCAGGACAAAACGGGTATCACGATAAAATATCGTATCTAGAGTTAGTGAACCCGGTGCGAGACAGTATTGTAGATAATTTTCCAATTGCGATCTGGCAACACTGCGCAATGTAGGGTGGTCTTTGAATTGAGCGCGTAACGAATATTCGAAAATAAAACTTTTGTCATAAACCGGTTTTTCTTGGGGCGACACGGTGCGTTCCTTTTGGAAAAGACAGAGAGTGGGTGTTTGTCATTGCAAACTAACAAGGCAGCCAACTCGTGACCACTGCATATAATTATCAACTTGTAAGTATCCGCTTGTATGCCAGTCAGGGTTGGCCAAACCAGTCAGCCACTTTGATAGCTTTGACCATTGCCGCCGCCGCCCCGCAGCGCGACTATCCCTCTGTTGTTTACGGTTCCCAGCCTAATAAAAAACAGAGGGATTCTGGCAATGCGCGATTACTTGTCTGCCACTGAACAGTTCAACTATCAGCACACCGTGGATGCCGCGCTCAGCGGTACGCTGGCGGCGCTCAACGCCTGCGTCGAATGTTGCGACCGTCATGCCTTGCCCGGGCGCATTGCGCTGTTCTGGGAAGGCCGCGACGGCGCCAGCGCGACCTACACCTTCAGCGACTTGCAGGACAAAGCCGCGCGTTTCGCCAATTTTCTCCTCGCCCAGGGCGTGCAGAAGGGCGACAAGGTTGCCGGCCTGCTGCCACGCAACATCGAATTGCTCATCACCGTGTTTGCCACCTGGCGTATCGGCGCGGTGTATCAGCCGCTGTTCACCGCGTTCGGCCCCAAAGCCCTCGAACATCGCCTGAACAGTTCCGGCGCCAAAGTCGTGGTCACCGATGCGGTCAACCGGCCGAAACTCGCTGAAGTCGCCGACTGCCCGACGCTCGTTACCGTCGGTGGCGCCAAAGGCCAGGGCATCGTCCGGGGCGATTTCAGTTTCTGGGCCGAACTGGCCCATTATTCCAATGCCTGCGAACCGGTGCTGCTGACTGGCGAAGACCCGTTCCTGCTGATGTTCACCTCCGGCACCACCGGCCCTTCGAAAGCGCTGTCGGTGCCACTCAAAGCCATCGTCGCCTTCCAGAGTTACACCCGCGATGCGGTCGATCTGCGCCCGGAAGATGCGTTCTGGAACGTCGCCGATCCGGGCTGGGCCTACGGCATCTACTTCGGCGTCACCGGGCCGTTGTCGATGGGCCATCCGATCACTTTCTACGATGGGCCGTTCACCCTCGAAAGCACTTGCAGGGTGATCAACAAGTACGGCATCACCAACCTCACCGGTTCGCCCACCGCTTATCGCTTGCTCATCGCCGGTGGCGACGAATTCGCCAAGTCGATCAAGGGCAAACTGCGCATCGTCAGCAGCGCCGGCGAGCCGCTGAACCCGGAAGTGATCCGCTGGTTCGCCGACCACCTCGACGTGGTCATACACGACCATTACGGCCAGACCGAACTGGGCATGGTCCTGTGCAATCACCACGGCCTCGAACACCCTGTTCATGTTGGCGCTGCCGGGTTTACCTCGCCGGGTCATCGCATCGCCGTGCTTGATGAACAGTGCAACGAGCTCGGTGTCGGCCAGCCCGGCATCCTCGCCATCGACCGGCCCAGGTCGCCGATGTGCTGGTTTGCCGGTTACGAAGGCGTGCCGACCAAAGCCTTCATTGGCGATTACTACCTGAGTGGCGACACCGTGGAATGGAACCCGGACGGCAGCATCAGTTTCGTCGGCCGCAGCGACGACGTGATCACCACCTCCGGCTATCGCGTCGGCCCGTTCGACGTCGAAAGTGCGTTGATCGAACACCCGGCCGTGGTCGAAGCGGCGGTGGTCGGCAAGCCCGACCCGGAGCGTACCGAACTGGTCAAAGCGTTCGTCGTGCTCAGCGCGCAATACCGCGCCGCGCCGGAGTTGGCCGAAGAGCTGCGCCAACACGTACGCAAGCGTCTGGCCGCGCATTCCTACCCGCGTGAAATCGAATTTGTCAGCGAGTTGCCCAAAACCCCGAGTGGCAAATTGCAGCGCTTTATCTTGCGCAACCAGGAAATCGCCAAGGCTCAAGAGGCCGCGGCGCATAACGTTTCAGCTTGAATCAGGAAGTACAGTCATGCAGATCGAAAACAAGGTTTTTATCGTCACCGGCGGCGCGTCCGGCCTGGGTGCCGCCACGGCTGAATTGCTGGTCAGTGCCGGCGCCAAAGTGATGCTGGTGGACATGAATGCCGAAGCAGTCGCCGCACAGGCGCAGCGTTTGGGCGCGCAAAGCGTGGTGGCCGATATCAGCAACGAAGCCGCCGCCGAAGCTGCCGTGCAGGCGACCGTCAGAGCCTTCGGCAGCCTCAACGGTCTGGTCAACTGCGCCGGCATCGTTCGTGGCGAGAAGATCCTCGGCAAGAACGGCCCGCATGCACTGAGCAGTTTCGCCCAAGTGATCAACGTCAACCTGATCGGCAGCTTCAATATGTTGCGCCTGGCCGCTGCGGCCATCGCCGAAGCCGAGGCCAATGCCGACGGCGAACGCGGCGTGATCATCAACACCGCCTCGGTCGCAGCGTTCGACGGCCAGATCGGCCAAGCGGCGTATTCCGCTTCGAAAGGCGCGATCGCCAGCCTGACCCTGCCGGCCGCCCGTGAGCTGGCGCGCTTCGGCATCCGCGTGATGACCATCGCCCCGGGCATTTTCGAAACGCCGATGATGGCCGGCATGACCCCGGAAGTCCGCGATTCGCTGGCCGCTGGTGTGCCGTTCCCGCCGCGTCTGGGCAAGCCAGCCGAGTACGCCGCGCTGGTTCGGCATATCATCGAAAACAGCATGCTCAACGGCGAGGTGATCCGTCTCGACGGTGCCTTGCGCATGGCCGCCAAGTAAGGAGGATTTGTCATGACCCTTTCCAACGATCCGATTGTCATCGTCAGCGCTGTCCGCACCCCCATGGGCGGCTTTCAAGGCGAACTGAAAAGCCTCACCGCGCCGCAACTCGGCGCTGCCGCGATCAAGGCGGCGGTGGAGCGTGCAGGTGTTGCCAGCGACTCGGTCGACGAAGTGCTGTTCGGTTGCGTATTGCCGGCCGGCCTCGGTCAGGCGCCTGCGCGTCAGGCCGCACTGGGCGCCGGGCTGGATAAATCGACCCGTTGCACCACGGTCAACAAAATGTGTGGCTCAGGCATGGAAACCACCATGCTCGCCCACGACATGTTGGTCGCTGGCAGCGCCGATGTGGTCATTGCCGGCGGCATGGAAAGCATGTCCAACTCGCCTTATCTGCTGGATCGTGCCCGCGCCGGTTACCGCATGGGCCATGGCCGCGTGCTTGATTCGATGTTCCTCGACGGGCTCGAAGATGCCTACGACAAAGGCCGGCTGATGGGCACCTTCGCTGAAGATTGCGCCCAAACCCATCACTTTAGCCGTGAAGCCCAGGACGCGTTCGCTGTCGCTTCGACCACCCGCGCCCAGCAAGCGATCAAGGACGGCAGCTTCAAGGCCGAAATCGTCCCGCTGACCGTGACCGTCGGCAAAGAGCAGGTGCTGATCAGCCATGATGAGCAGCCGCCGAAAGCCAAACTCGACAAGATCGCCTCACTGAAGCCTGCGTTCCGCGAAGGCGGCACGGTGACGGCGGCGAACGCCAGTTCGATCTCTGATGGCGCCGCTGCACTGGTGCTGATGCGTCAGTCGCAGGCGCAGAAACTCGGTTTGAAACCGCTTGCCGTCATTCATGGGCACGCAGCGTTCGCCGACACCCCGGGCCTGTTCTCGGTGGCGCCGATTGGTGCGATCAAGAAATTGATCAAGAAAACCGGTTGGTCGCTGGGCGACGTTGATCTGTTCGAGGTCAACGAAGCGTTTGCTGTGGTCGGCATGGCGGCGATGACTCAATTGGAAATTCCTCACGACAAACTCAACGTGCACGGCGGCGCCTGTGCCTTGGGCCATCCGATCGGTGCATCCGGCGCGCGGATTCTGGTGACCTTGCTCTCGGCCTTGCGCCAGAGAAACCTCAAACGCGGTATCGCGGCAATTTGTATCGGCGGCGGCGAAGCGACGGCCATGGCCGTGGAATGCGTCTACTAAGGCCAACCATTCCCAACGCTGGGAGGAGATTTGCTCCCGAAGTGGCTGTGTCAGGCACATCACTTTTGAATGACACACCGCTTTCGGGAGCAAGCCCCCCCACAGGGTTCTGTGTAGTCACCCCCGGATTTAAGGATTCACCATGATTGCCAACGAAGACCAAAACCAGATCCGCGACATGGCCCGGCAGTTTGCCGAGGAGCGGCTGAAACCGTTCGCCGCCGAGTGGGATCGCGAACACCGGTTTCCCAAGGAAGCCATCGGCGAAATGGCCGAACTGGGCTTCTTCGGCATGCTCGTGCCGGAGCAGTGGGGCGGTTGCGACACCGGGTACCTGGCCTATGCCATGGCCCTGGAAGAAATCGCGGCCGGCGACGGCGCCTGCTCGACCATCATGAGCGTGCACAACTCGGTGGGTTGCGTGCCCATTCTCAAGTTTGGCAACGACGATCAGCGCGAGCGCTTCCTCAAACCGCTGGCCAGCGGCGCAATGCTCGGCGCGTTCGCGCTGACCGAGCCGCAAGCCGGTTCCGATGCGAGCAGCCTGAAAACCCGTGCACGCCTGGAAGGTGATCACTACGTGCTCAATGGCTGCAAACAGTTCATCACGTCGGGGCAAAACGCCGGGATTGTCATTGTGTTTGCAGTGACCGATCCGAGTGCCGGCAAACGCGGAATCACCGCACTTATCGTGCCGACCGATTCGCCGGGCTACAAAGTGGCCCGCGTTGAAGACAAGCTCGGCCAGCATGCTTCGGACACCTGCCAGATTCTCTTCGAAGACGTCAAAGTCCCGGTCGCGAACCGTTTGGGCGAGGAGGGCGAGGGCTACAAGATCGCCTTGGCCAACCTCGAGGGCGGGCGCGTCGGCATTGCTTCGCAAGCGGTGGGCATGGCCCGCGCCGCGTTCGAAGCCGCGCGCGATTACGCCCGCGAGCGGGACACCTTCGGCAAGCCGATCATCGAGCATCAGGCCGTGGCGTTCCGCCTCGCTGACATGGCCACGCAGATCGCCGTTGCGCGGCAAATGGTGCATTATGCTGCCGCCCTGCGTGACAGTGGTCAACCGGCCTTGGTCGAGGCGTCGATGGCCAAGTTGTTTGCCTCGGAAATGGCCGAGAAGGTCTGCTCGATGGCATTGCAAACCCTGGGCGGTTACGGTTACCTCAACGACTTCCCGCTGGAGCGCATCTACCGCGACGTGCGTGTCTGCCAGATCTACGAAGGCACCAGTGATATTCAGCGCATGGTCATTTCGCGCAATCTTTGAGAAGGAATTTTTATTCATGACTTACGAAACGATTCTGCTGGAAATCCACGGCCGCGTTGGCCTGATCACCCTGAACCGCCCGCAGGCGCTGAACGCGCTGAACGCGCAACTGGTCAGCGAAGTGAACCATGCGCTCGATGGGCTGGAAGCTGACGCGAACATTGGTTGCATCGTCCTCACCGGTTCGAAGAAAGCCTTCGCGGCCGGTGCCGACATCAAGGAAATGGCCGAGCTGACCTATCCGCAGATCTACATGGACGATCTGTTCAGCGACAGCGACCGTGTCGCCAATCGACGCAAGCCGATCATCGCAGCGGTCAACGGCTTCGCCCTCGGCGGGGGCTGTGAACTGGCGTTGATGTGCGACTTTATTCTGGCCGGCGACAACGCCAAGTTCGGCCAGCCGGAAATCAACCTCGGCGTCCTGCCGGGCATGGGCGGCACCCAGCGCCTGACCCGTGCCGTGGGCAAAGCCAAGGCCATGGAAATGTGCCTGAGCGGGCGCATGATCGATGCCGTGGAAGCCGAGCGCTGCGGCATCGTCGCGCGGATCGTGCCCAGTGATGAACTGCTGGATGAAGCGCTGAAGGTGGCCGCCGTCATTGCCAGCAAGTCGCTGCCGATTGCCATGATGACCAAAGAAAGCGTCAACCGAGCGTTCGAGGTCAACCTGACGGAAGGCGTGCGTTTTGAGCGCCGGGTGTTCCATGCCGCGTTTGCCACACAGGATCAGAAGGAAGGAATGGCGGCGTTCGTCGCCAAGCGGGCGCCGGAGTTCCAGGGCAAGTAATTACTGACGCTATCGCGGGCAAACCCGCCCTCACAGGGCTGCACAGAACCTTGTGGGAGCGGGCTTGCCCGCGAAGCTTTTGGGGGTTTGACCATTGGGCCGCCTCTCCACCGGGAGGCGGCCCGCACGGTTATAGCGGGTAGTTCTTCAATTCCCGGGCAATCACCATTCGCTGAATCTCGCTCGACCCTTCATAAATCTGGGTAATCCGCGCATCGCGGTAATACTTCTCGACCGGATAATCCTCCAGATACCCATACCCGCCATGAATCTGAATCGCTGACGAACAGACCTTCTCGGCCATTTCCGAAGCAAACAACTTGGCCTGTGAAGCCTCTGACAGGCACGGCTTGCCCGCCGTGCGCAGCCGCGCCGCATGCAGGATCATCAGCCGCGCTGCGTTCAATTGCATGTGCATGTCGGCCAGCAGATTGGCGATGCTCTGATGCTCGTTGATCGGTTTGCCGAACTGCACCCGATCACGCGAGTAAGCCAGCGCCGCTTCAAACGCCGCACGGGCGATGCCGAGCGCCTGCGCAGCGATGCCGATGCGTCCGCCTTCAAGGTTGGACAGGGCAATCGCCAGACCCTTGCCGCGCTCACCGAGCAGGTTGGCCTCGGGAATGCTGCAGTTGTTCAGCGTCACCGCGCAGGTGTCCGAGGCGCGGATGCCCATTTTGTGTTCGGTGCGATCGACGATGAAACCGGGCGTATCGGTCGGTACCAGAAACGCGGAAATCCCTTTCTTGCCAAGATCCGGATCGGTCACCGCAAACACGATAGCCAGTTTCGCCCGTTTGCCGTTGCTGACGAATTGCTTGGCGCCGTTGATCACCCACTGGCCATCATGCAGTTCGGCGCGAGTGCGCAGGTTGTGCGCTTCGGAGCCGGCCTGGGGTTCGGTCAGGCAGAAGCAGCCGATGACCTGACCGCTGGCCAGATCCGCCAACCAGGTCTGCTTCTGGGCGTCACTGCCGTAATTGAGCACCGGGCCGCAACCGACGGAGTTGTGAATGCTCATGAATGCACCCGTCGCGCCGTCGCCAGCGGAGATTTCTTCGACCGCCAACGCATACGCCACATAGTCGACGTAAGTGCCGCCCCATTCTTCTGGCACGACCATGCCGAGCAAACCCAGTTCGCCCATTTGCGCCACCAAAGCGTCGTCGATCCAGCCAGCCTTTTCCCAGGCTTGCGCGTGGGGTGCGATTTCGCCGCGGGCAAAGTCCCGGGCCATGTCGCGGATCATGACTTGTTCTTCAGTCAGTTCGAGATCGTGCATGGCTCAGCTCCCGCTCTCATCAAAACCGTGGAAGAAACTCGCGACATGCGCAGCGTCCAGCGCAGCTAGGGTCGGTGGGTTCCAGCGAGGTGTCTTGTCTTTGTCGATCAGCAGGGCGCGCACGCCTTCGATCAAATCACCGCGTGCGAACCACTGGCGATCCAGATGCAGTTCCAGCGCGAAGCAATGTTCCAGGCTCAGATGCCGGCCACGACGAAGCATTTCCAGGGTCACGGCCATGGCTAATGGCGAACGGGTTTCCAGCAGATCAGCCGTAGTGGTCGCCCATTCGTGGCTGTTGGCCACGGTCACAGCGCGCAATTGCTCGACCATGCTCGGCACGTCCGGCAGGGCGAAGAAATGGTCGATGACCGGACGCAGTTTTTGCAATGGCGCATCGGATAGGGTTTGTACGCCCATTTTGGCGAGCTGGTTCTGCAGATCCTTGAGCGGCGTGTCACTCCATTGCAGATGATCGAGTTGCTGATCGAGGGTCGCCAGTTTGTCACTGTCGACGTACCAGTCGGCCAGCCCGCAATACAGTGCATCGGCGGCGCGAATCTGCACACCGCTGACGCCCAGATAAATCCCCAGTTCACCGGGAATGCGCGACAGGAAATAGCTACCGCCGACGTCCGGGAAATAACCGATGGCCACTTCCGGCATCGCCAGACGGCTCTTCTCCGTGACGACCCGCAGATCGGCGCCTTGCACCAGCCCCATGCCGCCGCCAAGGACAAAACCATCCATCAGCGCGAGCACCGGTTTGCGGTAATGGTGGATCGTCAGGTCGAGAGCGTATTCCTCGACGAAGAAATCTTCGTGCAGCGTGTCGCCGCTTTTGAAGCTGTCGTACAGCGAGCGAATGTCGCCACCGGCGCAGAAAGCTTTTTCACCGGCACCGCGCAGTACCACGGCAAGGACATTGGCGTCCGCGGCCCAGGCATCGAGCTGCTGTTGCAGCAGGCGAACCATGTCGAGGGTGATGGCATTGAGGCCGGCGGGGCGGTTGAGGGTCAGGTGACCGATGTGGTTGCGAACCTCGGCCAGCACTTCGTTTTGCGTGGCATCCATGGACAAAGTCCTCGGGGATGAAGCCTGAGCAGTCATCACTAACTCCCTGCTTTTATTGTCTTTATTCGAGAAGCTCGCGCGCGAGCGTTACCGGATCGTAACAGTGCAAATTTGCCGTGTACAACGGGGATATGTGCAGGGGGAGTTTGCGTTTTTGCCTTGGGTACAAGTTTGCCGTTGTGGCGAGGGAAGTGGCCCCCTCGCGCCATTGATGCAGGTGGCTGTCAGCTGAAAACTTCACTAATACTGCGACGTTTGGCATGCAGTTCAGTGGCGTGGATCAGCCGTTCAAGATCCTCAGGTGTGACGTCGATGAACGCGTCCATGTCGGCCAGCGCCCGTTTCAGGTCTTGGGCGGTGATCGCCTGGCTGTCGACCGGGGCGACCGCTGGCGCCAGTTCAGCGGGGCGTTTTGGATAACGAATACGCGTGAGGTTGTTGTAGGCCAGCGCACTGAGCAGCATGCACGCCGCGCCGAGCATCGCGGGCGCCATGGCTTTCCAGTCCATGGCAATGGTGGCGGGATCGGCCAGCACCAAGGTGAGTGCCAACGCACCGGCCGGTGGGTGCAGGCACCGCAGCCAACACATCAGGATCAACGCCATGCCCGCCGCCAGGCATGCGCTACCCAGAGTTCGCCCGAGTACGTGGGCAACCAATATCGACACCCCACCTGCGCACAGATAACCGCCGATGATCGACCACGGCTGGGCGAGCGCCCCGGACGATACGGCAAACAGCAACACCGCCGACGCACCCAACGGCCCGATCAGGTGATAAGCCACCTCATGGCCAAACACCTGCGCACACAGCCACACACTGAACAACGTGCCCAACGCCATGCCGATAGCGGCGCGGCTCCATTCGGTGGGGCGGGTGTTGATGGCGGCGGGCAACCAGCGAGCGAGCATGTGAAACCGATCCTGTCAAAAATCCGGGCAAAAAAAAGGACTTGTCCGGCAATCCGGAAAGCCCTCGAAGTTGTTCCAACATTGGGGGAGGAACGCGCACAGTGTGCCGATCAATCTCTATGCTGACAAATTCATATTAATGCAGTTTTAGTGCATTATTTTTGCACTGAAGCGACACGACGACCACTGATGTAACAGAGGTAACCGCCTAATGCGGCCAGAGCGCTCAAGGCATAAAACATGCTCGGCGCGGGTGTGTGCATTAGCAGAAAACCGCACATTACGGGGCTCGCACCGCCGCCCAGTGCCGCCAGGTTCTGTGCACCGTAGTAACTGCCGCGCAGTTCTTCAGGGGCCAGGGTGTCGACGAAGAGGAAATCCGCCGGGTAAATGATCATCTCGCCGAGGGCGAAGATGAACATCGCCACGCACCAGCCGACGAGGCTGTCAGCCAGACTGAAGCCGATCAGGCCAACGATGAACAATGCAGTGCCCGCCGCAATCCAGAAGCGCAGGTGCTCGCGGGTGAGCAGGCAACCGAGGATGATCAGGGTCTTCACAAAGCTTTGTGGCTGACCGACCGTTGATATTGGCTTTGCCTCCAGTGAGACACCGAGCAGCAAAAAAATGCTGCCAATGGCGATCATGCCGGCAACGATGAAGGGGGCCTGTGGCTGGATACCGGCAATCACCACACCCATCATCTCTATGTCCTTATTTCAGCGCTCGGCTGGCGCGCGGCCATCCTCGCCGCGCACAGGCCACCGGTCAAGCTGAACCCTCCCGATGGCGGGGAGGGTGGTTAGCGGCTACAAGGGCTTGAGGTACAGCAGGACGTAGTTGTTTTTATCAAACGCGCCGCTGAGTACCGGTTGTAACGAATCGAGTGACGACCCCTTCAATGTCAGAAAATCACTGCGATCCATGATCAGCCACGCCGGGCCTTTAAGCGCTTCCAGCGCCTGTGCGGTTTCGGTGAACTGCGGTTGCAGATCCTGTTCGATGTTGACCATGAACTTGATCGCCTTGGCGTCCTTGCCCATCCCGTGCAGCACCAACGGTGCAGGGTTTTGCTGAACCTGGGCAAACGCGGCACGACTGAAGGTCTGTGTGTCATACAGCCGCCGCTCAACCGGCTCAAACACTGACGCATACACCGTCCACAACGCCAGCACTGAACACAGTGCCAATGTTTCAGCGCGCCAGCGGGGCCGCAACAACCGCCACAACGCCGCCAATTGGAGGGCGCCCAGCACGATCATAACGAGGGTGATTTCGCCCAGTTGCTCGGGGAAACGCTTCTTTGCGACCAGCAAGGCCAATATCAACAATCCGGGCGTTACCAGCCAGAGGCCAAGTATCAAACCGCGCAGCCACGCGAACCCCCGACCTTGAGCAACCTGAAATGGATACGCCGCGATGATCGCCGCCATCGGCAACATCGGCAGCAGATACCGTGCCTTTTTCGCCTGAGGAATCGACAACCCGACGATCACGATCAGCCCGGCCGCCGCGCAATACTGCACCAGCCGCAAGGCCGGCCCGCGCTGCTGTGGTTTGCTCAGCCAGGCAGCCGCCAACGCCAGTAAGGCCAAGGGATATGCCAGCGCATAGTTGCCCAGCGAACTGGTGAAGTAATACAGCGAACCGCTGACGCCTTCACTGCCGTCCATGCGCCCCATGAACTGCATGCGAATCACATCCTGCATAAACGCTGGCCCGCCGCTGAGTCTGGCAAACCACAGCAGCAGGCCCACACACGCCACCAGCAGCACTGAGGCCAACAGACCAAACACGAACAACCGCGACCACTGTCGGTTGAGCAGGTAATAACTGCATAACATGCCGGTCGGCACCACCAACCCGATCGGCCCGCGGATGCCGAAACCGAGCAACAGCAGCACGAAAATCAGCGGCCAACGTCGTCCGCCGCCGAAATGTTCATGGGCATAACCGAGGTAGAACACCGCGAACGCCACGGCGGCTAGCATCAAGTCCTGAGACACAGCACGCACTTCGGTGACAAAAGTGCCGGTCAGCATCAGCAACAAAATGCTGATCAGCGCCCAGCGGTGCGAATAGGGCGCCAGTAGCCGGTACATCAACGTCACGATCACCGCGCCGGCGACAGCACTCGGTGCCCACGCCGTGAACGCATTGACCGCACCGAATGGCAACGACAAAAACCAGATAAAGAGCGTCGACAGCGCCGAGTAATCGGCATACGGCTGACCATACGTCGTGGGAAACACCGTCGGCCCGTGGCGCAGCATCTCCTGAGCGAACAGCACAAAACGCGAGTCAAAACCGATAGGGGCCTGCCCGTAGACCCCGGCGACGAACAACAAGAATGCCAACAGTCCCGCGATCAGGGACTGCTGGCGGATGGCAGGCGACAGCGTGTTCAAGCGACGTCTGAGGTGTGAGGCCACTGTTGCAGCGGGATCGGCAATGTGCGCGATTCACCACGGCCCATCGGGAAGTAGTGGAACCCGTTACGTGCCAGACGTTCCGCGTCGTACAGGTTGCGCCCGTCGAAGATCACCGGATTATTGAGGCGCTGTTTGATCAAGTCGAAATCAGGCGCCTTGAATTGCTGCCATTCGGTGCAGATGATCAGCGCATCAGCGCCCGGCAATACCGATTCCGGTGTACCCATGAGCATCAGTTTCAGTTCGTTGGGGTACAGGTTCTGGGTTTCCTGCATGGCTTCGGGGTCGAACGCACGCACGCTGGCACCTGCGGCCCACAACTCTTCAAGCAAAACCCGGCTCGGCGCATCGCGCATGTCATCGGTATTGGGCTTGAACGCCAAGCCCCAGAGCGCGAAGGTCTTGCCGCGCAGATCACCTTTGTAGAACGCGTTGATGCGCTCGAACAACTTGTGCTTCTGCCGCTGGTTGATCGCCTCGACCGCTTGCAACAAGTCGCTGGAGCAATGCGCCTCTTCGGCACTGTGGATCAGCGCACGCATGTCCTTGGGGAAGCACGAACCGCCATAACCGCAGCCAGGGTAGATGAAGTGGTAGCCAATACGCGTATCGGCGCCGATGCCCTGACGCACCGACTCGATGTCGGCGCCCAGGTGCTCGGCGAGTTCGGCGATCTGGTTGATGAAGCTGATCTTCGTCGCCAGCATGCAGTTGGCGGCGTACTTGGTCAGCTCGGCGCTGCGCAGGTCCATGAACATGATGCGGTCATGGTTGCGGTTGAATGGCGAGTACAGATCGCGCATCACGTCGCGCACTTCGTCACCTTCACAGCCGATGACGATCCGGTCCGGACGGCGGCAGTCGGCAACGGCCGAGCCTTCCTTGAGAAACTCCGGATTGGAGACGATATCGAACTGCAGCAACCGGCCTGCCTTGACCAGCGCCTTTTCGAGGTGCGCACGCAGCCTGTCGCCAGTGCCCACCGGTACCGTGGATTTCTCCACCAGGATCAGGGGTTGCTCACGATGACGGGCAATCGCGTCACCGACTGACAGCACGTAGCGCAGGTCGGCCGAGCCGTCCTCACGGGACGGCGTGCCGACCGCGATGAACGCAACGCGACCGTGTTGCACGGCGAGTTGTTCATCGGTGGTGAATTGCAGGCGTTTCGAATCCAGACCTTCGCGCACCAGGCTGGCCAGCCCCGGTTCGAAGATGCTGACATGGCCTTGCTTGAGCAGATCGACCTTCTTCTGGTCGACGTCCATGCACACGACGTCATGCCCGACCTCGGCCAACACAGCCGCTTGTACCAGACCGACGTAACCGCTTCCAAACACTGTGATTTTCATGGAGCACTCCTGAATTCGGGCGCACGAGCCGGACGAGTGTTAATGGTGATGACCCCGAGCATGACCAGCGCCACGCCCAGTGATTTAGTGAAACTGAAGGATTCGTTGAACAGCGGCAGACTGGCCGCCAGCAGGTACACCAGCGCATAGCTGATGCTCAGCAGTGAATACGCGCGGCCCAATGGCAGATCGCGCAGCGCGGCGAGCCAGCACAGCATCGACAGGGCGTAGGCGAAAATGGCCGTGAACACAACCGCCAATGCGTGCAGGTCGATGCCGTCCAGCGCCAGCCATTGCTCAGGCGCTGGCAGGCGCGTCATGCTCCAGCGCATGCCCAGTTGCGCGGCGCTGACCAGCAACACGCTGCCCATGGCGAAGGCGATTCCACGACGCTGGCTCATGATTGTTGCCCCAGCAGTACGACACCGCCGATCACCAGCGCTACCCCCAGCCAATGCCGGCGATCAATGTGTTCGCGGAAAACGAAGCGGGCGATCAACGTGATCAGCACGAAGTTGAGGCTGAGCATCGGGTAGGCGATGCCGACTTCCAGACGCTGCAATACCAACAGCCAGACCAGCAAGCCACTGCCCAGCGCCAAAAGTGCAAGCCACAACCACGGCGAACGCAGTTTTTCAGCCCAGGAGAAATCGACGCCGCGCCAACTCTCCACCGCGTATTTTTGCGCCACCTGACCCAGGCAGGTCAGCAGGCACGCGACCAACAGCAGCAACAGGCTCATGACGCCTCCTTGGGAAGGATCATGATCACCAGATTGCCCTGCTCGTAACGGATGCCGTCCTTGGGCAGTTTGTCGATTTCGTCCAGTTCTTCCTGCCCCTTGACGCGCATCACCACGCCGACCGAACCGCTGCGGCGAGCCTCGTGCATCCACTGTTGCACTTGATCGGAATCGACCCGTTGTTGAATGCCGTCAGGATAGGCAAGGCCATATTTCAGTTCGCCTATCGTGTTGTACAGCGCGACCTGCGGGCGTTTCAGGCGCCAGGCGAGGGCCGAGGCTGCGCCCAGATCGTTGCTCAACAAGTGCGTGGTTTGTGCCAGTTCAGTGACGTGATGACGGATGAACTGATCGGGCATCTTGTTGGCGACCACCGATTTGGGCAGCGCCGCGGGCAACACGCCAATCAGCAACAGGCTGCCGAATGCCGGCGCCGCCCAGCATTGCAGAGGCAGGAAGGCTTGCAGCAGGTTGGCGATGATCCAGCCGGTCAGGGCAATGAACACCAGCACCATGCTGTGCAATTCGTGGTCGTACAGCGGTTTTTTCAGTTGCAGGTAGACCACTGCGATCAGCGTCACCAGCCCCAACAATAGGTTCAGCAGACCATTGATGCTCAGCGCCCAGCCTTGCTCCAGACGTAAACGGTCGGCCAGCGCATGACCGAGCAGCAACGCCATTGGCAGCAGGCAGGGCAGGATGTAAGTCGGCAACTTGCCGTTGCTCAAGCTGAAAAACAGCAGCGGCATCAGCAGCCACAGCAGCAGGAACACGACTTGGGGCTGAGCGCGGGTTTGCCACGCCTGCTTGAATGCCGTCGGTAACAGACCGACCCACGGCAGACTGAACGCAACCAGCAGCGGCAGGTAAAACCACCACGGCGCATCGTGCTGGGCATCGTCACCGGCAAAGCGGCGGATGTGTTCGTGCCAGAAGAAGAACCGCCAGTAATCCGGCTCTTGCGCATGCACCGAGAGCACCCATGGCAGGCTGACGATGATCGCGACGGCAATCGCCATCGGGCCGTACATCAGCAATTCACGCCAGCGTTTTTGCCAGAGCATCCACGGCAAGGCGATCAGCACCGGCAGCAGCCAGGCGAGAAAACCCTTGGTCATGAACCCCATGCCGCAGGCCAGTCCCAACAACGCCCAGGCGGCCAGGCGCTTGCCGCCGGTGTGACTGTCGACAGCAAACCACAGCGCCACCAGGCTCAGGTTGACCCAGAAAGTGAATTGCGGATCGAGGTTGGCGTATCCGGCCTGCCCGGCAACGATGGTGAAACTCATGTAGAGCAGGGCGCAGACAAAACTTTTGCGCGGGTCATTCCATAAACGTCGAGCGATCAAGAAGCACAACAACACGCTCAAACCGGTGCTCAATGCCGAGGCAAAGCGCACGCCGAACAGGTTTTGCCCGAACAACTCCTGACCCAGCGCGATCATCCAGTACCCGGCAATCGGCTTCTCGAAATAGCGCAGGCTCATGAAGTGCGGCGACACCCAGTTACCGCTCAGGAGCATGTTCTGGCTGATCTGTGCGTAGCGGGTTTCGTCTGGAATCCACAAACCGTGAGTGCCCAGCGGCAGCAAATAAGCGAGCAGGAAAAAAACCAGCAACAGCAGCGGCAATGTCCAGCGTTGAGTCATGCGCCTTGCACTCCCAGCCAGCCTTCACGGCCGTCGAGGGCGCCGCGCTCTACGCGGCCCACGGGCAAGGTGTTGAGGAACTCGGGCAACAAGTTGCCCAAAGGGTTGAACTCGATGTTTCGCTGGCGTGCCTCGGCCAGCAATTGACGAAAATCCTGAGCCATCAGAATCCCTTCTACTTCGGCATGAATGGTATAGACGTTGAGGTTTTCCGGGCGCAAGCGATCGAGGATGTACGCATTGAAGTCCTGCGCAGCCACGCTCGGGCCGACGACTTCGTCGAAGGTCGGCAAGTCCACCGGTATCTGTGGCGTGCCCGGTGTGCCGTCAGCCAACAGCGCACGGAACATCCGCTGCCCACGGCAATCGCTGTTGTAGCGAAAACCGAAAGCTTGCTTGGCCTCGATCACCCGCTCGTCCGCACGCCAACCGGCGGCGGCCGAACATTCAATCTTCTGGCCAAGAATGTCGCTCAAGGTGTCGACACCCTGACGAATCTGCTCGATCAGTTGCTTGTCGCTCCAGCGCCCGGCATTGGCCTGCCAGCCATGGTGATCCCAGGCGTGCAGGCCGACTTCATGACCGGCGTCCCGGGCCTGACGCATCAGGTGCCCGAGATCGCGGCCAATCGGTTTGCCGGGCCAGGCCGTGCCGGCCAGCAGAATGTCCCAGCCGTACAGGCCGGCCGCGTTGGAACGCAGCATTTTCCAGAGGAACTGCGGGCGGATCAGGCGCCACAGATGCCGGCCCATGTTGTCCGGGCCGACACTGAAGAAAAACGTTGCCTTGACCTGCGCCTCGTCGAGCATCTCCAACAGTCGCGGCACACCTTCACGGGTGCCGCGGTAGGTGTCGACATCGATACGAAGACCTGCCTGCATCAGCGTGCCTCTTTATCGCAGCTCTCCGAGATTTCGAGCATGGCCTCGCGCAAGAAGAAGTCGAGCGTGTTGCCAATGGTCTCGCGCATCTCAACGGTCGGCTCCCAGTTCAACAGGCGCTTGGCGTTGGCAATGCTCGGTTTGCGGTGTTCGACGTCCTGATAACCGGCACCGTAGAACGCCTTGCTCTCGACGTCGCGGAAACCGGCGAACGGCGGGAAGTTGTCGCGCAGCGGGTGGGCTTCGAACTGACGCAGCAGCTCTTCGCCCAACTGACGGATGCTCGCTTCGTTGTCCGGGTTGCCGATGTTGATGATCTGGCCGTTGCAGGCGTCGTTGTCGTTATCGATGATCCGCGCCAGCGCTTCGACGCCGTCGGCGATGTCGGTGAAGCAGCGTTTCTGCTCGCCACCGTCGAACAAACGAATCGGCGTGCCTTCCACCAGGTTGAGGATCAGTTGGGTGATTGCACGGGAGCTGCCGATACGCGCCGAATCCAGACGATCGAGGCGCGGCCCCATCCAGTTGAATGGGCGGAACAGGGTGAAATTCAGCCCCTTGGCGCCATAAGCCCAGATCACCCGGTCCAGCAGTTGCTTGGACACCGAATAGATCCAGCGCTGCTTGTTGATCGGGCCAACAATCAGGTTTGAAGTGTCTTCGTCGAAGTTCTTGTCCTGGCACATGCCATAGACTTCCGACGTCGACGGGAAGATCACGCGCTTGTTGTACTTGACGCAGTAGCGCACCAGTTTCAGGTTTTCTTCGAAGTCGAGCTCGAACACGCGCAGCGGATTGCGGGTGTATTCGATCGGCGTGGCGATGGCCACCAGTGGCAGCACCACGTCGCACTTCTTGATGTGGTACTCGATCCATTCGGAGTGAATGCTGATGTCGCCTTCAACGTAGTGGAAGTGCGGATGACTGCGCAGACGGTCGATGGCATCAGAGCCGATGTCCAGACCGTAGACTTCATAGCGATCATCACGCAGCAGGCGCTCGGACAGGTGATTACCGATGAACCCGTTGACGCCCAGGATCAGCACGCGAGTACGGCGTGGCCCACGACCGGATTCAGCGCCGCGCAGCAACGAGCCGTCGACCAGACCCAGTTCGCTGGCCAGTTGCGGGCCACTGAGGAACAGACCGTTGTCGTTGCGCTGACCCGAGAGGATCACCAGCGAATCTTCACCGCAGGCAATGCGCAGCGGATCGACACTGATCACCCGGCCCGGGGCCTGGCCTTCGTTGCCTTTGACGACTTCGGCGACGACTTCGGCGCTCCAGACGATCAGCTTGTGTTCGCCCACGGCGCAGAAAGCGCCCGGATACGGCTGAGTCACGGCGCGAGTCAGATTGAACAGTTGCTCGGCCGGATTGGCCCAGACCAATTTGCCGTCCGCCGGCGTACGACGCCCAAACACCGTGGCTTTGGATTCGTCTTGCGGCGTTTCGCTGATCTTGCCTTGAAGCATCGCTGGCAAGGTGTCGCGCAACAGATCAGCGGCGGCAGTACGCAGTTTGCCGTGCAGGCTCAGTGCGGTGTCGCTGCGTTCGATGGCGACGCGTTGCTGAGCCACGATGGCGCCGGCATCGGCACGTTTGACCATGCGGTGCAGGGTCACCCCGGTTTCGGTTTCGCCGTTGACCAGCACCCAGTTCGCCGGAGCGCGGCCACGGTAGCGCGGCAACAATGAACCATGCAGGTTGAACGCGCCTTTTTTGGCGAGGGCCAGCAGCGGCTCGCTCAGCAGGTTGCGGTAGTAGAACGAGAAAATGTACTCAGGGTCGAGTTTGGCAATGCGCTCGATCCACAGTGGGTGGTTAACGTCTTCCGGCGCGTGAACCGGGATACCTTTGTTGGCGCACAGTTGCGCCACAGAACTGTAGAAGGCGTTTTCTTTCGGGTCGTCGGCGTGAGTGAACACCGCTGCGATGTCAAAGCCGCTGTCGAGCAGGGCTTGAATGCCGGCGCAGCCAATATCGTGGTAAGCGAAGACAACAGTTTTTGCACTCATGAGTGAACCTGACCGGTAGTAGAGGAAGAAGAGAGACCATCAACAGTGACGGCAGGCGCCGGGCTATCGGCGTGGCTGCGCAACACTTTTTCAATGAAGAAACGCGGGCGGGCGCGCACATCGCTGTACATGCGGCCCAGGTATTCGCCGAGCAGGCCCATGCCGATGAACTGGCCGCCGGTGAACACGAACAGCACGGCGAACAGCACGAACGTGCCGTCACCGGCCCAACCGGCGCCGAAGGCCAGTCGCAGTACGATCAACGCCACCGCAAACAGCACGCCCAACCCGGCCATCGCGAAGCCGACAATGCTCAGCAAACGCAGCGGTGTGGTGGTCATGCAGGTGATCAAGTCGAACATCAGGTTGATCAGGCGCATCGGGCTGTACTTCGAATCGCCATGCTCACGCTCAGCGTGGGCGACGACGATTTCCGTGGTGTGGCGGGCGAAGCTGTTGGCCAGAATCGGAATGAACGTGCTGCGTTCGCGGCAGGCGAGCATCGCGTCAATGATCGTGCGGCGGTAGGCGCGCAGCATGCAGCCGTAGTCGCTCATGGCGACGCCGGTTGAGCGTTGCACGGCAAGGTTGATCAGCTTCGACGGATAGCGGCGCAGGGCCGAGTCCTGACGGTTGCCGCGCACGGTGCCGACCACGTCGTAACCCTTTTCGGCTTCGGCCACCAGTCGCGGGATTTCTTCTGGCGGGTTCTGCAGGTCGGCATCGAGGGTGATGACCACGTCGCCCTTGCACTGTTCGAAACCGGCCATGATCGCCGCGTGCTGGCCGTAGTTGCGGTTGAGGATGACCGCCACAAACGGGCTGTCTTCGCGGGTGGCGGCTTCTTCAAGAAGCATGGCGGAGTCGTCGCGACTGCCATCGTCCACGAGGACAATTTCAAAGTCGTGACGCAGCAGCCGGCAGGCCGCTTCGGTGCGGCGCAGCAGTTCAGGCAGGCTCTCCTGTTCGTTGTAGACCGGGATAACGATCGACACGCAACGGATTGGGTAAGGTTTCACAGGCGTTTGTCCATTAGGGTGGCGATGGCGCCGACCACGCGATCAAGGTCTTGATCGGTCATGTCGGGGAACAGCGGAATCGAGCACAGCCGCGCCGAGTTCCATTCGGTGTTGGGCAGGTACAGGTCGGGGTCACGCTGGCGATACCAGGTGTGCAGGTGGGTGGCGATGAAATGGATACCGGTGCCGATGCCCTGATCCTGCAAACCTTTCATGAAGGCTTCGCGGTCCATGCCGCAACGCTCGCTGTCGATGCGCAGGATGAACAGGTGCCAGGCGTGCTGTTGCGCGTAGTCGGGCACGGCCAGTGGCTGCACCGGCAGGCCTTCGAGTTTTTGTCGGTAGGCAGTGGCCAACTCGGTACGGCGGGCGTTGATCGCGTCGAGGCGCTGCAATTGCACCAACGCAATCGCAGCGTTGATGTCGGCCAGATTGTATTTGAACCCCGGCTCCATCACTTGCGCCTGTGGCTTGCGCCCACCGGTCAGGCGGTCGTAGGCATCGACGCCCAGACCATGGAATTTGAGCATACGCACGCGACTGGCCAGGGCTTCATCGTCGGTGACGAACATCGCGCCTTCGGCGCAGGTCATGTTCTTGATCGCATGGAAGGAAAAGATGGCTGTGCCTTGCGCGCCAACGTGGCGGCCCTTGTAGCGGGTGCCGGCGGCATGGGCCGCGTCTTCGATCACTGCGATACCGTGCTTGTCGGCCAGGGCGTAAAGCGGATCGAGATCGAACGCGGCACCGGCGTAATGCACCGGAATAATCGCTTTGGTGCGTGGGGTGATGGCCGCTTCGATGCGCGCAACGTCGGTCATCAAGGTGTCGCGGTCGACGTCGACAAACACCGGTTTGGCGCCGATCAGCGAGATCATGTTGGCGGTCGACACCCAGGTTTGCGACGGCGTAATGACTTCATCGCCCGGACCGATGCCCAACGCCAGCAACGTAATATGCATCCCGCCGGTAGCCGAAGACAGTGCCACGGCATGATGGCACCCCACGTATTGAGCGAACTGTTCTTCAAGTGCCTGGTTTTTCGGTCCGGTGGTGATCCAGCCCGAGCGCAATACTTGCTCGACGGCTGCAATTTCTTCATCGCCGATACTCGGGCGGGAGAAGGGGAGAAACGCCTGACTCATGGGCACCTCAATGCGAAAAAAAGAAAGCCTCACGATTTTCATCGGATCCAGTACGAGCGTAGACGCAGAATTCTTTTCTGCATCAACAGGTTGCTAGAACAACCTGACGTCGGGCTTTGGTTGACTTTTCGAGCCTCGCCCGGCAGTTTGTTCACTGCCGCCGCTGACTCTATCGGGCTTAAGGTTATGCCCGATTTTGTGAAAGGAATATGAAAAAGTAGTCGGCGATTCGTTTATCTAAAGTTCATTAAGCCACTGTTCAGACTTCTGCCTTTTATTGATTTTTTTGCAGGAAAAGTCTTACGGAATTAATCGGCTTATATTAAAAACATTACATTTTAAAGTTGTTGTATTGAACAGTTTTTACTCAAGGCATTTCGTTTGATTGACTTACCCCTTACACCGACAGAACCGCCAAAAACCAACCCGATGTCTCTGTATCTGGCGCGCTTGGCCCCCTCCAGCCAACTGACCATGCGCTATGTTCTGCAGGACGCCGCTGACCGTCTCGGCTTCGAAGACATGAATGTCGAGGACATTCCCTGGCACGCTTTACAACCGGAAGATGTTGTTGCGTTAGTCGCGGCATTGCGCGAAGACAACTATGCGCCGAATACGTCTTCGCTTTATGTAAATGCCGTGCGCGGCGTCATGAACGAAGCCTGGCGCATGAGCCTGATTAGTCAGGATCACCTGTTAAAGATGCGTTCGGTAAAAGGTATTGCCGGCACGCGACTGTCTCAGGGCCGAAATCTAAAGCGCACGCTGATCCATGAGTTGATGGAAGTCTGCGCCGCCGACCCTCGTCCGCAAGGGCTGCGCGACGCGGCGGTGATTGCGTTGCTGTACGGCACCGGCATGCGCAAGTCAGAGTCGGTGGACCTGGATCTGAACCAGGTCGACTTCAGCGAGCGCAGCCTGACCGTGGTGGGCAAGGGCAACAAGCAACTGATCAAGTACGCCCCCGCTTGGGCGTTTGCCAAGCTCAATGCATGGCTGGAATTGCGCCGTTCGCAACTCAAGGAAGGCGAGAGCGACGATGCGTTTCTGTTCAACCGCATCCGCCGTGGCAGCCATATCACCCGCGAGCGCATCACCAAACACGCGATCTATTACATCGCCCGTCAGCGTGGCACGCAGGTCGGGGTAAAAATCATGCCCCACGACTTCCGGCGCTCATTCATCACCCGCGTCATCGAAGAACATGATCTGTCGATTGCACAGAAACTGGCGCACCACAGCAATATCCAGACGACCGCCAACTACGACGTGCGTGATGACAACGAGCGGCGGCGTGCGGTGGATCGCTTCGATCTGTGATCAGGCCATCGCCAACACATGGGCCGCGCCGAGTACCGACAGATGAACCTCGCTACCGGCCGGCGGCGCGTGCATGCCGGAGCTGCGCACCAACAGTGAACGGCCAGGGCCCTGGCTGGTTTCTGCGCGTAGTTCGACCGTCAATGTGCAGGTGTTACCCGCGAACTCCCGTTCAGTGACCACCGCATGACAGCCTTTGGTGCTGGTCATGGCGTCGGACAACTGCAATTGCTCAGGGCGCAACATGATCTGTGCATGGCCGATGAAACCGTCGCTGTTGACCGGCACCGCGCCCAGCTCGCAATGGGCCCAACCGAATTCGATGCGCGCCGGCATCACGACGGCTTCACCGAGAAAATGCGCGGTCTGCTCATCGTCCGGGTATCGGTAGAGATCCATGGGATGCCCGGATTGCACCAGACGCCCGGCACGCATGACCGCCAATTGATCGGCAAACGACAACGCCTCACCCTGGTCATGGGTGACCAGGATCGTGGTGACGCCAGCGTCTTCGAGCAGCCGCGCGACCATTTTGCGCATGGCGCTGCGCAGGCCGGTGTCGAGGGCAGAAAACGGCTCATCGAGAAGCATCAGTCGGGGCTGCTGGGCCAGTGCCCGGGCGAGTGAAACCCTTTGTTGCTGGCCGCCGGACAATTCGTGGGGCCATCGACCCGCCATGTTGGCCTCCAGCGATACGCTGTCCATCAGCTGTGCGATGCGTTCATTTCGAGCCTCACCCGTCAGCGTCAGCCCAAAGCCGATGTTGGCGGCGACGGTCATGTGCGGAAACAGTGCCCCGTCCTGCGGCACATAGCCGATCTGGCGTTGATACGCCGGCACCGCATGAGTGCTGTCTACCAGCACCTGACCGTTAAGCAACAGGCTGCCGGCATCAGGAAATTCGAATCCGGCGATCATTCGCAGCAACGTGGTTTTGCCGGAGCCGGAAGGGCCGACGATGACCGTGCGGCTGCCGGTGGGGACGGACAGACAGATGTTATCCAGCGCTTTCTGTGCGCCAAAGGATTTGCTCAGGGTAATCAGTTCGAGTGCGTTCATCGGCCAGCGGTGCGCCTGGATTGGTGATAGAGAATGGCCGTCAGCGGCAGCGATAGCAGCACCATCAACAGTGCATAAGGCGCCGCAGCGGCGTAGTCGATTTCGCTGGTCATGGCCCAGAAGCCCGTGGCCAATGTCCGCGTGCCGTTGGGTGCGAGCAGCAGGGTCGCCGTCAGTTCATTGGTGATCGCCAGAAACACCAACGCGGCACCTGCCGCTGCGCCCGGTGCGGCCAGGCGCAAGGTGATCAGCCACACGGCGCGTAATGGCGAGCGGCCGAGGCTTTGCGCGATGTTTTCCAACTCCACCGGCGCTTGGGCGAAACCGGCACGCAGGCTGACCAGCGCCCGTGGCAGGAACATCAGCAGATAGGCCAGCAGCACAGTGATGGTGGTCTGGTAGATCGGCCGGGCGAAATGGATAGTGATCGTCACCAACGCCAGCGCCACAACGATTCCTGGCAGCGAACTGGTGATGTAGTTACAGCCTTCAAGCAGGCGCTGCAACCTGCCCGGTGCGCGGATCGACAGCCAGGCAATCGGAATTGCCGCCAGGCTGGTCAACAGTGCACCGGCCACGCCCAATGACAGGGTTTGCAGTAAAGCGGGCAACAACTCACCGCCTTGCCAGACCTCAACGCCGCCAGTGACGAGCCAACGCCCCAACGTCAGTAAAGGCACCCCGAGGGCGAGCAGAGCGATCACGGTTTGCAGGGTCAGCCCGAGTGCAACGGTGCCGCGGCCCAAAAGCACCGTGCGTTGTTCACGCGCACTGCCTGAACCCACGCGGGCATAACGCGCCTGACCACGGGCGGCAGATTCGACCGTCAGCATCGCCAGACAACACAACGCCAGAACCCCGGCCAGCATGTTTGCCGCCGGGCCGTTAAAGGTCGATTTGAACTGATCGAAAATAGCCGTGGTGAAGGTGTCGAAACGGATCATCGCGTAGAGGCCGTATTCGGCGAGCAAATGCAGGCCGACCAGCAAGGCACCGCCGCCAATCGCCAGGCGCAACTGCGGCAATACCACCCTGAAAAACACCGCCCACGGTTTGAGACCCAGGGATTCGGCGACGTCTTCAATGGCCGGATCCAGTCGACGCAACGTTGCCGCAATCGGCAGATAAAGAAACGGGAAATAGGCGATCACCGAGACCAGCACACCGGCCGGCAGTCCGTGAATCGATGGAATCAGACTGACCCACGCATAACTGTGAACGAACGCCGGCACCGCCAGCGGCGCGACGGCCAATAAGGACCAAAAGCGCCGACCGGGCAGGTCAGTGCGCTCAGTCAGCCACGCGAGCGCGGTGCCGATCACGATGCACAGCGGCAGAGTGATCAACACCAGCAGCACCGTGTTGATCAACAACTCGGCTACCCGAGGGCGAAACACCAACGCTTCGATGGTCGCCCAACCCGTGGCCCACGACACACCGACCACAAACGCAATCGGTAGCAGCGACAACAATGAAACCCCAATCGCCAGGGCGACCACCCACGAGCCCCGACGCCCCGTCAGGGCGCGGGCTCTGCGCGGGCGGTGGGCACCCGTGGTCGCGGCAACTTGTGCAGGTAAGGTTTGCGGCAGCACTTACAGCAGTCCTGCTTGGGTCATCAGCTCGACGGCTTTTTGGCTGTCGAGTTTCGACGCATCAACTTTGGGCGCATCCAGATCTTTCAGCGGCGTCAGCTTCGCATTGGACGGTGCGCCTTTGCCTACGGCGTATTCAAACGAATTGCCGCTATGCAGAATCTCCTGACCTTGTTTGCCCGTGATGTAGTTGAGGAACTGCTGGGCCTCCTCCTGGTGTTTGCTGGAGGCCAGCACGCCTGCGCCGGAAATGCTCACGAATGCACCCGGGTCCTGATGTTTGAAGTAATGCAGTCGGGTGTTCTTGCTGTTTTCGCCGGTTTTGGACTGATCGACGAAGCTGTAATAGTGATAGATCACGCCGCTGTCGATCTGCCCGGCGTTCACCGCTTTGAGCACGGCGCTGTTGCCACGATACACGGAGGCATTGGCTTTCATGCCTTTGAGCCAATCGAGCGTGGCGGCTTCGCCTTTCTGCTCAAGCACGGCGGCGACGATCGCCTGGAAGTCGGCACCGGCAGGGGAGGCGGCCCAGCGATCTTTCCAGCCGGGTTCTGCCAGATCGAGCAGGGATTTGGGCAAGTCTTTTTCCGCCAGTTTGGCCGGGTTGTAGACGAACACCGTCGAACGCGCTGCGATACCGACCCAACGCCCGTGGGCCGGGCGGTACGCCGAATCCACTTGTTCCAGCGTTTTCGGCGCTACGGGGGCGAACAGCTTGGCGTTGTCGACCAGCACCATCGCCGGTGAGTTCTCGGTGAGGAACACGTCTGCCGGTGAGGCCGAGCCTTCCTGTACGAGCTGATTGCCCATCTCGGTGTCATCGCCATTACGAATCGTCACGGGAATACCGGTCTCTTGAGTGAACCCGGCGACCCAGGCCTTGGTCAGGCTTTCGTGCTGTGCGTTGTAGACCAGCAGGCCAACGCTATCAGCGGCGAACGTCTGGCCCGCACCGAGCAGGGCGGTGGCGAGCAACGCGCGCTTCAGAAAGGACGGAAACTGTGGATTCATGACGAGAACGCTCCTGATTTTCAGACGTTATGGGCAAGCACTCGCGCAGACTTCAATGCGAATGATTTGCATATGTTGGGCCGTCGGCAATGTAGAGAAACAAATGAGAAAAAAACGTCAAACGCACCGTTAATACATGTCATTTCTATTCAGATTGCCAGCGGCGTCGCAGACGCACGATTGCCGTGCGTCATTCAACGTCAGGTTATTCAGGAGGGATTGGGGATGAACGCGATGCTTTGGTCTGTGCGCCCGTGGAAAAACTGCTCGCCACGCGTGGGGGTGGTGGTGACGATCTGGTGATCGGCGCTCAGGTATTGGAGCGGCAGTGGGTCGCCTTTGCGGTACTGGGCAACGATGATCGTTCGTTGCGGATTCCAGTGCTCGCCGCTGGTGCGTTCCAGCCACGCCATCATCTGCGCCGAACTGCCGGTGCGCGGAAAATCACGGCTTTGCGGCACATAGTAGAAGGGCGCGCCACCGGTTTGCAGGTACATCGGCACTTTGTTGTCGACCTCGACCATCACCATGCGCCACTGATTGAGTGGCGCCTGCAGGCTGGCCTGCTCGCGCACGGTTTCGCCAAAGCGAATCGCACCGCCACCGCTATTGGTCCATGGATAGATGACGCCGAGCACGGCGACCAGCACGACGGTGGCCGCAGCGAATCCTCTCATCCATCCGCGCCCCTGGGTATTGCGCGCCGCCATGCGCCGGGTGATCCACCACGCACCGAGCAGTTGCGCGAATGGTACCAGCGGCAGTACGTAGTAACTGCGCCGACTGCCACTGGCGGTGAAAAACAGCATCAGCAGGGCCAGGCCCTGGATCAGCCAGCGGGCGTCGGGTTCGATGTGGCGCCAGCGCCGCGCCGCGACCCACAGCGCAATGATCCAGCATGGCGCCCATGGCAAGGTATAAACCGGCAGATAGAGCAGATAAGTGTAAATCGGGCCCATGTTGTCGAACGGCTCGAAGAACCGCACGACGTTTTCACGCAGTACCAGGCCCAGACCGCTTTGGCTGTAATTCGGCGCGCCATAGAGGTGGGACAGCAGGAACGGCAGCATGTAAAACGCCCCGGCGATCACCAGCGCTACCGCCAGACGGCCATTCAAATGACGTTTCCAGCGGCCTTCGCTGAGCAGGTGCGGCAACAGCAGCAGGCCCGGAAGGATGAATCCGATCAGCCCCTTGAACAGCGACGTCAGCGACAGCAGTCCGAAGAAGACGACGTAACGCCAGAGCCTTGTGTCCTCCGGCCCGCGCCAATACCACCAGAACGCAGCCAGTACGCCGCACACCGTCAGGATGTCGGCGGTGGCGACCCGCGCCCAGAAAACAAAATAGAAGGTCGTGGCGAGCATCCACCCCGCGATCAATCCCGTGCCTTTGCGAAATAGCTGCTCGCCGATCAGATACACCAGCCAAACACTCAGCCATGCCGCGATGACCGAAGACAACCGTAACGACCAGTGCCCCAAACCGCCCATCAGCCAGGCTGAAGCGGTGATCAGCCAGTACGACAGCAGCGGCTTGTCGTAGTACGGATCGCCTTTGAGATACGGGTCGAAATAGTCACCGCTTTGCAGCATCTGCAAGGCGATGTTGGCCCAACGGGTCTCCGCGCCCCAGAGTTCACGGCTGCCCAGCCCCAGCAGCAACATCAGTGCGGTGGCGGCGAGAAGGATCAGCAAGGCACGCCGATCATTGGCACTCGATGTCATGGCTGGCTCTGCGCAAAGATGAAAATTTGCAGATTGCCCCGCTGAAAGTGCTTGCCGTCCACCGGCAACAACTCAATTTCCTGGAACTCCTGGGCGCTATTGACCCGCATCACCACCCCCACCGAGCCTTTCTTGCGCGCTTCGGTCATCCACTGGCCGACGCCGTCGAGACTGACCTTGCGTGAGGCCATGGCCGGGTCGTCGAGGCCGTACTTGAGTTCGCTGACCGTGTTGAACAGATCCACCTGCGGTCGTTTCAAGCGCCACGCCAGGGCTGACGCCGCACCGAGGTCGTTACTCAGCAGCGAGGTGGTTTCGCTCAGCGCCTGCTGATGCTCGGCAATAAACTGATCCGGCATCTTGCTGTCGACGATCTGCGCGGGCATCGCCGCCGGCAGCAGCGCGATCAACAAGCCTATCCCCAACGCCGGCATTGCCCACAACGTCAATGGCCGCAGCACCTGCAGCGCGTTGGCGATGATCCAGCCGATCAGCACGATGTAGGCCAACGACAGGCTGAACATCTCGGTATTCTGGTAAATCTCTTTGGTGGCCTGCAGGTAGAGCAGCGCAATCAGCGCAACACTCGCCAGCACGGTATTGATCACGCCGTTCAGGCGCAGTACCCGCGCCTTTCGCTCGTCCAGCCAGTTGATCACCGTGCGCCCCATCACCAGAGCCAAAGGCAACAGACACGGCATGATGTACGTCGGCAGTTTGCCGCTGCTCAGGCTGAAAAATGCCAGGGGCAGTAGAAACCACAGGGCAACGAAGGCGATTTTCGGGTCGTGCCTCTCGCGCCAGGTGCGGATGATGGTCGAGGGCAGGAGCACGGCCCACGGCAGGCTGCAAGCGAAAAGCAGCGGCAGGTAGAACCACCACGGACGTGCATGCTGCGCGGCGGCGCCGGCGGCAAAACGGCGGATGTGCTCATGCCAGAAGAAGAACCGCCAGAAGTCCGGTTCACGGTAATAAACGGCTAATGCCCAAGGTACGCTGACGATGGCTGCGACCAGCACCGCCACCGGGCCGTAACGCAACAGTTCGCCAAACCGGCGTTGCCAGATCATGTAGGGCAGGGCGACCAGCACCGGTAATAGCAACGCGAGAAAGCCCTTGGTCATCAGGCCCATGCCACACGCGATCCCCAACAGGGCCCAACTGCCGAGGCGGGCGCGGGGAGTGGAACTGTCGATGGCAAACCACACCGCGACCAGACTCAGGTTGACCCATAGCGTGAATTGCGGATCGAGATTGGCATAACCGGCTTGCCCGGCGATCAGGCCGAAGCTCATGTACAGCAGAGCGACGGCTGCGCTGATTCGCGGGTTATTCCACAAACGGCGCGCTATGAGATAGGCCAACCAGACGCTTGCGCCGGTACTCAGTGCCGAGGCGATCCGCACGCCGAACAGGTTGTCGCCGAAAATCGCCTGACCTATGGCGATCATCCAGTAACCGGCAATCGGTTTTTCAAAATAACGAATGCCCATGAAATGTGGTGCAACCCAGTTGCCGCTCAGCAGCATTTCCTGGCTGATCTGGCCGTAACGGGTTTCATCGGGGATCCACAAGCCGTGACTCATCAGCGGCAGCAGGTAAAACACCACGAAGGCGAGTATCAGACCCGGGATCGCCAGGCGTTCGGCGAGGGAGGGTGCATTGTGTAGCGGTGAGCTGCGGGCAGTGTGGCGCAGTGGATTATTCTCAGACGTCATGACTGGACCTTGGGGCAGAGCAGGGTGTTTGTTTCAATAACGCACTTGGCACAATCCGAGGCGAGCGTGTTATTGGTGGATGAATGCAAGTAAGTTAAGTCCGACAGACATTTCCTGTATTCAGCGAACTTTTCTGCTTCCAGTACAAAGTTCGCCTTGCTAAGACAAGTTTAAAAAATGCGAATGTCCAGCGTTCACATATGTTCGAAATCAATTATTACAAAGTGACGGGCAAGTCGGAGAGACTTTTATGTTCGCTGCATTCATTGACCGGTTTATTGCTGGGCGATTTTCGACCACGCGTTTTCATTCAAAATGCCCAGGACTTTAAGTTCGCCTTGGGGGGCTATGCGTACCAACAATGCACTGCCGTATTGAGCTGTCACCGCGTGGGGGTAACCGGTCTGCTTTTCAAAATCGCTGATGCAGCCGCTGTGGGTGATCAGCACCAGGTTATGACCTGCCGTCTTGTGCGCCACGACGTCATTGCGCATCGTCGGCCCACACACCTCCAGCCAGTCCTGTGTGATGGCGTCCTGGCCGAACATGGAGTGGGCGGTTTGTGCGGTACGGGTGAGCGGACTACTGAACACTTCGGCCCGCTTCATGCCCAGCCGCACGAACCCTTGTCCGACGGCAACAGCCGCGTCACGTCCTACCTGAGTAATGCCATCTGCCGGCCCCAGGCAAAGGTTGGTTGACTGGTCACACCGTTCGGTATGTCGCACCAGTGCGACAACTTCTCCAGCCTGCCAGGCTTTCATCCATTGGGCGGTGACGGTGCTTGCGGCGTTGCCCAAATCCTTTGGGGAACGCTGCGACCAGACAAAACCGCTGACCAATGCGGTGACCAGCACCAGGCCAAAAGCCGTTAGCAAGAGACGCAGACGGGAATAACGCCATTGTTTGGCAGGTCTTTTTAATTGTAATGATTCAATCAAGTTACTGCCCCTTGTGTAGATACTTGAAGTCTCGCTGGTGCAATGGAGGGATGACGATTAAACCAGCTTCACGATTGTTTACTTGAATGGAGGCTGAACATTGCGCTGATGATCATGGCGGTGTGGTGAAGAACATGTGAAAAATTTGCGAGCGCATCAGCAAACAAACTAAAACGGCTATTTGATAACCAAACTCAATTGCTGTTTTATTCGTGAAGCCCCCTTAACAAAAGTTGCCAGTGCCGGTAAAGCTGCAAGCATGAACACAACCGTGCAGCGCCCTTTTTTTGCGATTGAACTGAGCAGTCGTGGAGTCATTTCTAGCCAATGGACTTTAAGCAAAGCCTCACCAAACGGATTGTGGTCGTCTTCGCCTCGATGAGCGCCCTGGTCGCCGGTGTGTTTGCGCTAGGGATTGTCGCCACCGTGCACGTGGTCGAGCGCAATTTGACCCGTACCACGCTCGGCGGAGGGTTGCACCGGTTACTGGCGATGGATGACATCAGCCACTGGAACCATAAACCTGAAAAAAGTGAGCTGTTTTTTTTCGAGGGCGGACGAGGGACCATGGCGCTCACCGCGCAACTGGCAGCATTGCCTTTGGGCTTTCAGGAGATCCAGTTTGACGGCGATGACTTCTACGCGATGGTGGAAGCTGTTGGCGGGCGAAAATACGTACTGTTGCGGGACCAGGAAAACCTTGAGCAGCGCGAGCGATTGCTGTTCATTGTGGTGATTGTCGGTTTCATGCTCAGCGTGTTGCTGGCCATTGGGCTGGGCCGTCTACTGGCGCGGCGGGTCATGGCCCCGGTGATCCGTCTGGCGAACCAGGTCAGGCATCGCGACCAACTCATTGAACTGGCTCCGCCTCTGCATCCGGACTATGCCGCCGACGAAGTCGGCGAACTGGCGTTGTCGTTCGATCAGACGCTGGGCCGGTTAAGGCAAACGCTGAGCCGGGAGAAACTCTTCACCAGCGACGTCAGCCACGAATTGCGCACACCGCTGATGGTGCTCGCCAGTTCCTGCGAACTGTTGCTGGCCAACCCTTCACTGGACGCGCGCTCCTCGGCGCAAGTCAACCGCATCGCCCGGGCCAGCGACGAAATGCGCCAGTTGGTCGAGACATTCTTGCTGCTGGCCCGCAAGCAACAGGAAGCCGGCACTGAATCTGCCTGCTCGCTCAGGGAGGTCGCCGATGCTTTGGTTGAAGTCTGGGGGCGGCTGATTCGTGAAAAGGGCCTGGAATTTATCTACGACGCGCAACACGCAGGAACGGCGCTCTACAACCTGACCTTTGTGCAGTCGGTCATGGGCAATCTGTTGCGCAACGCCTGGCACTACACCGATCAAGGGTTTGTCCGCCTGACCCTCCACGAAAACAGCTTTGTGGTCGAGGACAGCGGCATCGGTATCCCCGAGGAGCAACACCATGCGATGTTCCAGCCATTCGTGCGCGGCGATGAGCAGCGTGGAGAGGGCCTCGGCTTGGGGCTTTCATTGGTGCAGAGAATCTGTAACCAGCAGCATTGGCAGGTGCAACTCACCAGCCGTGAGCCCAACAGTTGTCGTTTTACCGTGACGCTGACTCAAGAAGAAGCTGGGCACCTGTGCGGATCGCCAGCGGTCTGACTGATCAGGGCAGCCAGACGTTTGACGTTGTTCTGCTGGGCCGAGACCAGTTCATCGATACTGGGGCCTGACGGCGTTTGCAGCGTGGAACGGCAGGTCAACAGGCCGTTGTCGGTATCGCCGAGCGGCCGCAGTCGCCATGTTGCATCGATCAACGCGTACTGGCCGGGAATCGAGTCGAAGCGTTGTACATCGATACGCACCGAGACAGTGCCCCGCCCGCTGATGTTGCTCAGTTGGTCGGTCAAGGCACTGCGCAACTCATCCGCCAGACTCGCGCCCCACCAGTGGGTTTCCAGAATCGCCAGGCCGCTGCTGCCCTCGCGGACGACAATTTGCGGACGATCCACCTGGGGCGGCACGGTGATCCCTTCAATCGGGATTTGTGTGCCCGCCCGGTGACTACCGGGTTGCACCGGCGTCAGGGTGTGAAAGCTGATCGGGTCGCTGCGGCAAGCACCCAGCAACATGAACGCAGCGAGCACGGTGATCTTCAGCGGTAAAGCCATGGGTTAGCTCCTGTGCTCAATTGCGTGGCGGTCCTTTCAGGTCCAGTGGCGCGGCGTTGTCGGGGCGCCCGCGAATCAGCGATTCCGGGTGACGGCCCAGATAATCCGACAGCTCACGCAAGGAGCGCGACATGCGTGCGAGTTCATCGAGGGTCTGGTTGAGTTTTTCGCGCTGCGGCGAATCTTCGGCCAGGGTCGAGTTGGCGGACTGCAAGGTTTTGCTGACGTCGGCGAGGGTGGTCTGCACGCCCGGCAGGGTCTTGGCGTTGAACTGGGTCAGACCTTTGCGCAGTTCGACCAGATTGCTGTCCAGGTTGCTGGCGATGCTGCCGACCGGGAGTTTGTTGAGCTTGTCGATCATGGCTTCGAGTTTGACCTGTAGCTGTTCGAGGCTGCCGGGAACCGTCGGAATCACCACTGGGCGCTGCGTCGGGTCAAACGCGACTTTTTCGGCTTTCGGGAAGAAGTCCAGGGCGATGTACAACTGTCCGGTCAGCAGGTTGCCGCTGCGGGCTTGCGCACGCAGGCCCTTGTCGATGAAGGTGCCGATCAGGCGTATGCCGGCAGCTTCGTCGTCGGGGTTGTGCTTGAAGGTCTTGAGCATTTTTCCGTAGGCCAGACCGAGGCGCTGCGGGTATATGACAATGCCGACATTCAGCGGGAAGCTGCTTTTGTTCGCGTCGAAATCCAGATTGATCGCCACCACCCGGCCGATCTCTATGCCGAGGAACTCCACCGGAGCGCCGACCTTGAGCCCGCGCAAGGATTGGTCGAAACGCAAGCTCAGGTATTGCGCTTTGCCGCTGGGTGGGGCGAGGGCGGTTTGCTGGTCTTCGAACAGTTCGAAGTGTTTGTCATCGGCCGCAGCAACGTCATTGGGGCTGTAGTCCGGCGCCCGAAAGGCAATACCACCGACCAGCATCGACGACAACGATTCGGTCTTTAACTGAAAGCCGTTGGCGCCGACGCTGACGTCAATACCGCTCGCGTTCCAGAAACGGGTGTTTTCGGTGACAAAAGCATCGTTGGGCGCATGAATGAACACTTCAATGTCCACGCCCTTGCCGTCAGATGCCAGTGCGTAGCTGACGACCTGACCGACCGGGATCTTGCGGTAGTAGATCGGCGAGCCGATGTCCAGCGAACCGAGATCCGGGGCGTGCAACATGAAGCGCTTGCCGGGTTCGCCATAGGTGATCGGTGGTGGGTTTTCCAGACCTTTGAAGTGTTTGGCTCGGGTGTTGGACTGGCCGATATCGGCACCAATGTAGTCGCCGGAAAGCAGGGTATCGATACCCGACACACCGCCGGCCCCAATACGCGGGCGCACCACCCAGAACTGGGAGTCTTCGCGGGTGAAGGATTCGGCACGCTTGGCCAGTTTGATGGTGGCGTTGACGCTTTTCTGGTCATCGCTCAGTTCGACATCGGTCACCTGACCGATCACCACGTTGCGGTATTTGACCTCGGTCTTGTTGGCCACCAGGCCGCTGCCGGTCTTGAAGTTGACGGCGATGGTCGGCCCTTCCTGCAGAAGGTTGTGCACCACCAGCGAAATCCCCACCAGCACCGCAACGATTGGCACGATCCAGACCAATGACACACTGAAGCGTCGGGTCTTTATCGGCGCCTGGTCTGGTGCTCGCGGCTCGTCGGTGGCTGACGACTTCATCCGTGTCCTCCTTCAATAATTGGGCACTGAGCGTCAGGAACGCAAAAGCACTTCATCAATATAGAAGTGCTGGGCGATAGAGCAAATGTGCGGAAGGGAAAGACCTCAGCCGAGCATCTCGCGTAAGCGATACCAGAACATTCCCAGTGCCAGCAGCGGCGAACGCAAGGCCGGGCCGCCGGGGAAGGTCATGTGCGGCACGCCGCTGAACACGTCCATGCCCTGGCTGTGACCGGCATCAATCGCCTCGCCGAGCAGTTTCGCGCACCAGTGGGTGACGTTCAGGCCATGGCCGGAATACCCCTGGGCGTAGAACACGTTCGGGTGCTGCTTGAGTCGGCCGACCTGCGGGAAGCGGTTGGCGGTGATGCCGATTTTGCCGCCCCACTGATATTCGACGCGCACGTCCGCCAGTTGCGGGAAGACCTTGAGCATCTTCGGCCGCATGTAGGCGGCGATGTCCGCCGGATCGCGTCCGGAATAATGGCAAGCACCGCCGAACAGCAGGCGCCGGTCCGCCGAGAGCCGGTAATAATCAAGCCCGACCTTCTGATCGCACAGCGCAAAATTGTTCGGGATCAGTTGCGCGGCACGTTCGTCGGACAATGGTTCGGTGGCGATGATGTAACTGCCCGCCGGCAGCACTTTGCCGCTGAGCTGTTTTTCGAGCTCATCCAGGTGCGCGTTGCAACCGAGTACCAGGCTGCCGGCACGTACGGTGCCGGTGGCGCAACGCACTTGCACGGTTGTGCCGTGGATGATTTCCAGCACCGGACTCTGCTCGAAGATGCGCACACCCAGGGACGCGGCCAGCCGCGCTTCGCCCTGTACAAGATCGAGCGGATGCAGGTGACCTGAGCCCATGTCGATCAGACCGCCCGCATAGCCTTCGGCGTTGACCACTTGCTGGCGGATCTGCTCGGGGCCGACCAACCGGGTTTCATGGGCGTAACCGAGTTCGGCGAGGCCAACGTGTTCGTCCCTGAAGGCAGCAAATTGCGCGGCCGTGTTGGCCAGCTCACAGAACCCCCAGTGCAGATCGCAATCGATGCTGTTGTCGCCGATGCGCTGGCGCACCAGCTCCACCGAATCAATGCCGGAGCGCTGCAAGTAGCGCACGCCTTCCTGACCGACATAACGGGCGAAACCTTCGACCTCATGGCCGATCCCGCGAATCAACTGACCGCCATTGCGCCCGCTGGCGCCCCAGCCAATGCGCCGGGCTTCGATCAGGATCACCGAGAGTCCGCGCTGCGCCAGTTCGATGGCGGTATTGACCCCGGTGAACCCGCCGCCGATCACGCAGACATCGGCACTCAGATCGCTGTCCAGTATCGGGTAGGGCGTGGTCGCCCGCGCTGAAGCAGCGTAATAGGAGCGGGCGTGTTCTTGGCTGTACTGATTCATTTGTTGGACTTCACTTTGCTCCAGGAGCGGGTCATCAGACGCATGATCGCCTGGGGCGGGGTAGAGGAGATGTAGAGTTTGTCGAGCACGGCCTGCGAGGGATAAACCTCAGGGTTGTTGACCAGGTCCTGATCCATGTATTGCTTGGCGGCCGGATTCGGGTTGGCGTAACCGACCGAAGTGCTGACTTTGGCGATCACTTGCGGATCGAGCAGGTAATTGATGAAGGCGTGGGCTTCTTTCGGGTTGCTGGCGTCTGCCGGGATGGCTAGCAGGTCGAACCACAGGTTGGCGCCTTCTTTGGGAATGGCGTAGGCGATGTTCACGCCGTTCTTGGCTTCTTTGGCGCGGTTGGCAGCCTGGAACACGTCGCCGGAGTAACCGAAGGCTACACAGATGTCGCCGTTGGCCAGGTCCGAGACGTATTTCGATGAGTGGAAATAGGTGATGTAAGGGCGAACGCTCAGCAGCTTCGCTTCAGCCTTTTTAAAGTCTTTCGGGTTTTCACTACGAGGGTCCATGCCCATGTAGTTGAGTACGGCGGGGAAAACTTCGTCGGCCGAGTCCATCATCGAGACGCCGCACTGGCTGAGTTTTTTCATGTTCTCAGGCTCGAACAGCACGGCCCAGGAGTCGATGTGATCGATGCCCAACACTTGCTTGACCTTGTCGACGTTGTAACCGATGCCGTTGGTGCCCCACAGGTAAGGCACTGAGTGCAAGTTACCGGGATCGTTCTTTTCCAGCAGCTTGAGCAATTTCGGGTCGATGTTCTTCCAGTTCGGCAACTGCGAACGATCCAGTTTGAGAAAGGCGCCGGCCTTCACCTGACGGGCGAGGAAATGGTTGGACGGCACCACGACGTCATAACCGGTGCGACCGGCGAGCAGCTTGCCTTCGAGGGTTTCGTTGGAGTCGAAAACGTCGTAGATCACCTTGATTCCGGTCTTGGCCTGGAAGTCGGCGAGGGTGGTTTCACCGATGTAGTCGGTCCAGTTGTAGACGCTGACCTGGGGTTCGGCGTGGGCCACGGCGCTGAACAGCACGCTCAGAGCAACCGGGAGTACGGATTTCAATAGACGCATATCGACACCTCTTCGAATTATTGGATTTTTCAGGTGGTTCGCTATTTCCCTTGTGGGAGGGGGCTTGCCCCCTCCTACAGAGGATTTGTGGAATTGGCTTAAACGCTCAGCATCAGGAACTCGCGTTCCCACGAGCTGATCACGCGCTTGAAGTTTTCATGCTCGGCACGTTTCACCGCGACGTAGCCGCGTACGAATTTGTCGCCCAGGTAGTGCGCAACGGTGTCGCACTCTTCCATTTGCGTCAGGGCTTCTTCGATGGTGATCGGCAAACGCAGGTTGCGGCGTTCGTAGGCGCGGCCTTGTACCGCAGCGCTAGGCTCGATGCCCTCGACCATGCCGATGTAACCGCAGAGCAGACTCGCGGCAATCGCCAGGTACGGGTTGGCATCGGCACCCGGCAGGCGGTTTTCAACGCGCATGGCTTGCGGGCTGGAGGTCGGCACACGCAAACCAACGGTGCGGTTCTCTTCGCCCCATTCGACGTTGACCGGTGCCGAGGTGTCCGGCAGGAAACGGCGGAACGAGTTCACATTGGGCGCGAACATCGGCAGCACTTTAGGGATGTACTTCTGCAAACCGCCGATGTAATGCAGGAACAACTCGCTCATTTGCCCATCGGCGGTGGCGAAGATCGGCTGGCCGGTGGCGATATCCACCACACTTTGGTGGATATGCATGGCGCTGCCCGGTTCGTCACCAATGGGCTTGGCCATGAACGTCGCCGCGACGTTGTGCTTGAGCGCCGCCTCACGCATGGTTCGTTTGAACACGGTGATCTGGTCGGCCAGATCCAGGGCGTCGCCGTGACGGAAGTTGATTTCCATCTGCGCCGGGCCGTCTTCGTGGATCAGCGTGTCGAGGTCCAGACCTTGCAGTTCGCACCAGTCATAGACGTCTTCGAACAGCGGATCGAATTCATTAGCCGCATCGATGGAGAACGACTGCCGGCCACTTTCAGCGCGGCCCGAACGACCCAGCGGTGCCTTGAGCGGCAAGTCCGGGTCTTCGCAGCGCTGGGTCAGGTAGAACTCCATTTCCGGCGCCACAATCGGCTTCCAGCCTTTGTCGGTATACAGCTGCAAGACTTTCTTCAGCACGTTGCGCGGCGACAGTTCGATCGGGTTGCCGAACTTGTCGAAGGTGTCGTGGATGACGATGGCCGTCGGCTCGATGGCCCATGGAATCACGTAGACCGCATCGCTCACCGGTTTGCAGATCATGTCGATGTCGGCCGGGTCGAGCAGGTCGTAGTAAATGTCGTCGTCGACAAAATCCCCGGTTACCGTTTGCAGCAGCACACTCTCCGGCAGGCGCATGCCGCGCTCCTGGAGGAACTTGTTGGTCGGTGCGATCTTGCCGCGGGCGATGCCGGTCAGGTCGCTGACCACACATTCAACTTCGGTAATCTTGTGATCTTTCAGCCAAGTGAACAGCTGATCGAAAGGGGCATTCATAAAGACCTCGTTATTGGTTTTAGAGACGCCGGGGAGGGCGGGTTTCATCTTCCGCCCCTTCCCCTGTGGCGCATTGACGACTATCTTGGGCGAGCTTTGCGGTTCCATCTATCCACTTTAAGCAGCACCAAAGCGCACCAAAAGAGTGCGCAAGGTCACCCCATGACAACGTGCAATCCGCTACAGGTTCAAGCATTCAACACCGCCGATGTGGCCGAGCAAGTCCGCGCCACACCGGGCTGGGTTCAGCATTACCAACAGATGTCGCCGGGGCATTTCGCCGGGCAGATTCGTTATCTGGATCTGCAGGGTGTCGAGGTCTACGAAGAGCAGATGAACACCCGGGTCGAGCAGAATTTCAGCGCGCCGCAAGGGGCTTTGGCGTTCTGTTTTGATCGCAGTGACAACGCGCTGTATCTGCTCAATGAAGACAGTCGCAACATCTGGATCACCCCGGAGAACTACCAGGAAATCGCCGTGGTGTTCGGCCCGGAGTTTGTCCGTCAGCAAGGTCTGGATCTGGCGAAACTCGAAGGCTTGTTCATGACGCAACTCAAGGGCGGGCAGAACGCACTGTTCAGTCGCTGGTTAAGCTCGATTCTCACAAAACTTTCACAACCCATTGATTCAAAAGAAAAAGACGCGCTTACTCGGCAGCTTTTAGAGGATTGTCTGTTTATCCTCGACAACGCACGTATAGGCCTGGATCACGGTGAATTGCAGCGTCGTACCGAAGAGCGAACGCTCATGAAACGGATCGGGGAGTGGGCTGCCGATTCACCGGAAGAGACGTTGAATTTGCTGGAGCTTTCCCAAGTGGCAGGGGTGTCATTGCGGCAGTTGCAACAGGCGTTCAAGGCCTACACCGGGATGACCCCGAGTCAATGGTTGCGTCTGCGCCGGTTGAACAGTGCTCACCGCGAATTACTCAAGTGCACACCGACGCAAACGACGGTCGCCGAAGTGGCGATGAATTGGTCGTTCTGGCACTTGGGGCGGTTTTCCAACAGTTACCGGTCGCTGTTCAAGGAACTGCCAAGCGAGACGCTCAAGCGTTCACCCATGGCGTAGCGAAGCAAAGTCCTTTGTGACCCCAGAATGCGAACAACGTGCACGACCACTGTGCGCAACCCGGGAGCCCGTCGCTCATTCAAATTCTCAAATCGGCGGCCAGTGCCACACGCGCCAGGGCGGGAATGGACTTGGAGTGGGTTCGAGTCATGACCGCGGCGCGGTGGTTTTCCACCGTGCGCTGGCTGATTCCGAGTTGCGCTGCAATGTGTTTGCTCGCAAATCCTGCCAGTACCATGTCCATGACTTGTCGCTGCCGTAAGGTCAGGCTATCGATGCAATGAGTCGCTTCCTGCATCCACGCCAATTTTTTATTGGCGTCCTGCGAGTGTTCCAAGGCTCGCGCAATGCTCTGAAGCATCTCACTACGACCGAATGGCTTTTCAATGAAATCTGAAGCGCCGGCCTTCATGGCATCGACGGCAATCGACACTTCATTGCTGCCGCTGATCACGACAGCGGGCAAGTCATCGCCGTTCTTTCTCAGTTGGTGCAGCAGTTCAACGCCTTCCATTCCTGGCAGGTGGGCATCGATCAGCAGGCAGGCGGGCGGGCCGGGGGCATAGTCTGCAAGAAACGCTTCACTGGTCGCGTAGTCGTGAACCGCGTAGCCGTGGGATTCAAGCACGCCGCGAATCGTGTGGCGAAAGAGATCGTCGCGATCGACTACGAAGATGATCGATGAGCGCGCAATGCCAGGGGCGAATTGTTCGGGTCGCTCACTTTCGTTTTTTGCGGCGCGTTGCTGTGCAAGCAACGACGCAATGACGAACGTGACCTCTTTTAGCTTCGCCGGTTTGTTCAGTTGAACGCAGTGTTCGAACGCTACGTCGCGGGAGGTCAGGCGCGAGATATCTCCCGTCAGAATGATGGCAGGCATGCTGCGATGAAGTGCCATGCGTAACTGAGTGATCATCTGTAAGCCGTTGATCGCCCCGGGCAGATTGAAGTCGGCCAGAATCAGATCGGGTTGTACGCCGCCACGCGTGACACTTTCCAGTGCCGTCATCCCGTCTTTGGCCATTGCCACTTGATAGCCTGCGGATTTGAGCAATGTCCCCAACAACTCGAGCAGTTCGACGTCATCCTCGACAACCAGGATCATTTCACCGTTTGCCGTGCGGCCTTGCGCCGACTGATCCGTTGGATGCATGGCACCTGGCAACGCTGCACTTTCAGGCGTCAAGACGACATCAATGGCGAAGGCAGACCCCTTTTGGATGCGCGATTGCGCACGCAGTCGATGCCCGAGCAGGGCACATAAGCGTTTGACGGCAGGCAAACCCGTTTCAAATCCAGCGACAGGCTCTTTGCCTGGCGGCTCGGCCGCAAGGATGGATTCCAGATGGGACGGCTCGATACCCAGGCCTGTGTCCCAAACTTCGATACTCAGCCACCCGCCATGTCGCCGGCAGCCCAGGAGTATCCGACCTTCATGGGTGTATTGCAGCGCGTTGGACAGCAGATTGCGCAGGATCTGCTCCAATAGGCGCGGATCACTTTCGACCGAGAGATGGCAGGGCACGACCTTCAGCCTCAACCCTTGGGCAGAGGCTTTGTAATTGAATTCGTCGGCGAGTCGGTCCAGCAGATCACTCACTCGGAAAGTTACGGGGTTTGCCTGAACGGCACCGGTTTCAATGTGGTTGATATCCAGTAGTGCATTCAACATGCCGGACATGGCGCCCACTGTTTCGCCAATTCTGATGGTCAGTTTTCGAGGCTGTTCCTCTTTCAACAGGCTCAGTAACAGGCCTTGCAACAACTTGAGCGTTTGTAAAGGCTGGCGCAGATCATGACTGGCACAGGCCAGAAACCGTGTACGGTCAGCCGTTGCCAACTGCGCGTTATGCGTCGCTTCTTCAAGTGCCTGGGTGACCTGCTTTTTGTCGCAGATGTCGGTAAAGGTGATGATGACCCCTTCCACACAATGGTCGTGCTTGATGTAAGGGGAAATCCGCCGAGTAAAACTCATACCGCTCTGTGATCGGACTTCTCGCTCCAGCGGCGTCGTGTCACGCATCACCGCTCTGGCGTCTTCCAGAAGATTGGCGTCTGTTGCCAACGAGCATAGCTCGGCCAGCGGACGTCCAATGTCGGCGGCACGCATGCTGAACAAGGTTTGGGTGGCCGGTGTGAACAGACGAATGTTCAACTGCTCGTCCAGCAAGACAGCCGCGATGTTGATGCCGTTCAGCACATTCTGGCAGTCCAGCGCAGCGTCCCGTTGCTGGTCGAGCTTGCTACGAAGCTCATGATTCATCTCGGCCAACTGGCCATTGAGCAAACGTAACTGATCGAGGGCGTCTGTTGTTTCATTGGGGGCCATTCGCGCTTTGGAGCCCAACGTTGCAGCATCAGCCAAAGGAGATGGAGTCATCATCCTGGGCGTGGCGGTTCCAGTGTCGAGTGGCGGACGAACTGCCATTGTGACTTTCCGCGTGAGTGCATTCCGGGTGAACACGTCCTTGGATCCTACACCCCTTTAATCACCAGGCAATGCTCGCTGGCGCGCGAGGGGCGGTTCAACGACGTGAACGGGCGCAATGATTGGGCGCAGGTCGGCGTCAGACATTTCTCTCCGACCGGCGGTCGTCGCTTGAAGCTCTGCGCAAGGACTTTCGCTTAACGCTGAGTAGTTTCCGAGCCCACTGACGCAACCCGGCCAAGCGCCGCCGATGGGGCGTTGATAAAGACTGACCGGCCCTAGACAACCGCACCGAACAAATGCCCAACCACAGCGGTGCTGACCATCGCCAACGCCCCCCAGAAGGTCACACGCCAGGCGCCTTTGAGCAAAGAGGCGCCTCCGGCCTGCGCGGCGACTGCGCCCAGGGAGGCCAGGAAAAGCAGCGACATGATCGATATCCAGAGAATCACGTTCTGAAGCGGCACGATCAGCGTGACCGCCACTGGCAAAACGGCGCCGACGACAAAGCTCGTCGCCGACGCGAAAGCGGCAGAAAGGGGTTTGGCACTGAGCGTCTCTGAAATACCCAACTCGTCACGGGCATGTGCGCCCAATGCGTCGTGAGCCATTAGCTGACTGGCGACCTGGCTGGCCAACTCGGGTTCAACCCCTCGATGGATGTAGATCTGCGCCAGCTCCCGGTGTTCTGCCGCAGGTTTGGTATCAATCTCTTTTTGCTCTTTTGCCAGATCCGCGTGCTCGGTGTCGGCCTGAGAATGCACCGAAACGTACTCGCCTGCGGCCATCGACATGGCGCCCGCTACAAGGCCGGCCATGCCGGTCACCATCAGCGTGTTGTGCGTGGCGCCGGCGGCGGCGACGCCTATCAACAGGCTGGCGGTTGAGACGATCCCGTCATTTGCCCCCAGCACGGCCGCTCTGAGCCAGCCGATACGGTCGCTGTTATGGGTTTCGGCATGACGGCGTGTGAACCTGATCATTGTGTTTGGCCTTTTGCGCGATGGTTTCAGCACAGAGTGTAGGTAGTTTCCGAGGCTACTCATTAGCGGGTCAGGCGCCTAAGTTGAGGTTTGTGACGTTGGCTCGACACGTCAGCATCCTCGTCTCCTTCTGACGTTCAGGCGGTGCGCGACGGTTGACCACACGTGTCTTGCAGCGTTTTCAGACATGTTTCAACGATCAGGCCTGCGACCATGAGCATCAGCCGTAATAATTTCTACATTTTCAAGACCCACGCCGACGCTGAAGAAGCAATCCGTACTCTGAATCAGGCAGATTTTGACGTTAAGAAACTCTCCCTCGTGGGCAAGGGCTACCAGACTGAAGAGCATCCGATTGGCTTCTACCAACTCGGTGACAAGGTGATGGCCTGGGGTGGCATGGGTGCCTTGTGCGGATCGTTCTGGGGGCTGCTGGTGACACCGGCGTTTTTCTTTTTGCCAGGTTTGGGACTCGTCGCTTTGGCTGGCCCCTTTGTGGCGATGCTGGTCGGTGCGCTTGAAGGGGCGGTGATCGTGGGAGGGCTGTCGGCACTGGGCGCAGCACTGGTCGGTCTCGGTGCTGGCAAGGATCAGGTCATCGAATACGAAACTGCGCTCAAAGCCGATGAGTACTTACTCATCGTGCATGGCAGTGACGATGACGTCGCGACCGCAAGCTCGGTGCTCGGTCGCTGAGCCTGGCCTCGCATCGACTGCTCTGGCGTGTGGGCACATTGACTGCGGTGATGGCCGGTTTTGAAACCGTTGATCCACTCAGTCAAGAGACCACGTCTGGAGCGTTCCAGTGCTGTAACCCAAAGGTCATTGTTGCCTTCATCACTCTCAGAGTTCTCTGGGGGCTTACGGGGCACCTCAAGAGGAACATTTCATGACGATGAAAATGCAGGCCGCGGTGGTCGAGCAGTTCGGCCAACCGCTGGTCATCAGAGAGTTTGACGTCCCTTCAGTGGGCCCTGGGCAGATCCTGGTCAAGACCGAAGCCTGTGGTGTCTGCCATACCGATCTTCACGCCGCGCGTGGTGACTGGCCATTGAAGCCGACGCTGCCCTTTATTCCCGGGCATGAGGGGATTGGCGTGGTAACGCAGATCGGGGCAGGGGTCAGCAACGTAAAAGTCGGGGAACGGGTGGGTGTGCCTTGGCTTTACTCGGCCTGTGGGCATTGCGAGTACTGCCTCTCGGCCTGGGAAACGGTCTGCGCCCAAGCACAGTTCGGTGGCTATACGAAGAACGGCGGCTTTGCCCAATACATCCTCGCCGACCCGAACTACGTGGCGCACATCCCCCATGGTCTTGACCCGCGGGAGGCTGCGCCGATCATCTGTGCCGGCGTCACGACTTACAAAGGCATCAAGGAGACCGGAGCCCGACCAGGACAGTGGATTGCGATTTCCGGTGTCGGTGGCCTCGGTCACCTGGCGGTTCAGTACGCCAAAGCGATGGGGCTACAAGTCTGCGCCGTGGATATTGATGAGCGCAAACTGGCCCATGCCACCCGGCTTGGTGCCGATGCCGTGGTCAACGCCAAAAATGGGGATCCGGCGGCGGCGGTCAAAGAGGCTACCGACGGTGGCGCCCATGGCGTACTCATCACGGCCCCCTCGCTCAGTGCGTTCAAACAGGGGGTGGCAATGACCCGTAAACATGGGGTTTGCGTACTCGTGGGATTGCCGCCGGGCGAGTTTCCGGTGCCACTGTTTGATGTGGTTGCCAATTGCATCACCGTTCGCGGTTCTTTTGTCGGCAACCGCCAGGACATGGCCGAAGCACTGGCCTTCGCCGCTCAGGGCAAAGTCAAGGCCGACATCGAGTTGCAGCCGTTATCGGCGATCAACCAGATTTTCGAGCGGCTGGAACACGGTGATGTTCCATCGCGCGTGGTCATCGATTTCAGTGCCGGTTGAAGAGTGCCAAAGCATGAACATCTTGATTGGCGAGGTGGCGCTGAAAAGTCGTCAGACTTCGGTCTTGACGATTCGGCAGATGGCAGAGGCCGATCGCTTGTCGGTCGTTGCCGGCGTGTCGTCTTTCGAGCTGATGGCCAACGCTGGTGCAGCCGTAGCGCACCAAATCGAGCGGCGCTGGGCACCACGGGCGGTGCTGGTGCTGTGCGGGCCGGGCAACAACGGTGGTGACGGTTTCGTCACGGCGCATGTGTTGGCGCAAGCCGGCTGGCCGGTGCGGGTGGCGATGCTGGGCAGTCGATTCAGCCTGAAGGACGAAGCCCGGCAACACGCCCAGCGCTGGGAAGGGGACGTTGAAGACATGAGCCCCGCGGTGCTTGAGGGGGCTGAACTGATTGTCGATGCGCTTTTCGGTGCCGGCCTCAGCCGCCCCCTTGAAGGCCAGGCATTGGCGACGCTTGCTGCCGCCAGCAAGGGCGGTGTGCCCCTCATCGCAATCGATATGCCCAGCGGGGTCATGGGGGATACCGGTGAAACGTTGGGGGCAGCCGCGGCGGTACTGACGGTCACGTTTCTGTGCAAGAAAGCGGGGCACTTGCTATTGCCAGGCCGGGACCTGTGCGGCGAAGTCATTGTTGTGGATATTGGCACTCCCAACGCGGTGATCGACACCATAGCCCCCCGCACCTTTGAGAACAGCCCGGCGTTATGGCTGGCCAGTTTGCCCCGCCCCAAGGCGAGTACCGACAAACACAGTCGTGGGCATGCCCTGATCTTTGGCGGGTATCCAATGACCGGTGCGGCTCGAATGGCTGCAAGAGCTGCAGCCAGAGCGGGCGCGGGGCTTACCACCATTGCGGTGCCTGAACTGGCGTTGGCCATTTATGCGACAGCGCTGGACAGCATCATGGTGCGTCCATGGGTGACTCCGGAAGATTTTGGGCACCTGCTCAACGGCAGTCGCTTTTCTGCCTGGTTGATAGGACCCGGTGCAGGCGTGGACAAGGAAACCTTTGGGCACGTACTGGCGATGCTTGCCAGTGGACGCCCGACCGTCATCGACGCGGACGCGATCAGCGCTTTTGAGGACGAACCCGGTGTACTCGATCGCGCGATTCACGGCCCCTGCGTGCTGACACCTCATGAGGGGGAGTTTCGACGGGTGTTCGACTTCGCCGGCGACAAGCTCACACGCACCCGTGCTGCGGCCCTGCGTTGCGGCGCCGTCGTGGTGCTCAAGGGCAGCGACACGGTGATAGCCGCGCCCGACGGCAGGGCAATCATCAATGCCAACGCGCCTCCGACATTGGCCACCGCTGGCTCGGGCGACGTCTTGAGCGGGATCATTCTTGGTTTGCTTGCGCAAGGAATGCCGGCCTTCGCCAGCGCGGCGGCGGGGGTCTGGCTACACGGTGCGGCGGCCGCCGAATTCGGTCCCGGCTTACTGGCCGAGGACCTGCCCGACCTGTTGCCAAAGGTGTTGTGTCGACTGCTCGACGTCTAGCTACCCGTCGAGGCCCGATAGCCCCGTGCACGCGGTTCATACCGGCGGCGACAGACTATTTTGGGAAGACATTCCTACCGACGTGCTGATGACGCAGGCGCAATTGTCGGTCATCGCGCCGCCGTCCATGGCAGCGACCCTGGGGCCGATTGTCGGCAAATGGGGCGAGTACTTCGTTGGTATCGCTATGGGTTTCCACTGTAGTGATGCAGGCCGTGATGATCCTCATGTATTTCTCCAACAACGCCTGGAACATGATGATCTCCATCACGGGCGTGATGATATTTCCGGCCTATATCGGCGCTACCGGTTTTTTGTGGAAGGTCATGGCAAACGGGCGCTATCCAGCCACCGCAAAATCGGCAACCTGGTGTTCATCTGTGCGCGCGCAGCCCACTCACGCAAGACGAAAATGGCTCGTGCCTTCGTAAAAGGTATGGGCCGTAATAGGCCAGACCGCAGGGCTTGGCCCACTCACAACCGGGAGCTTTCGATGAATAGTTCATATCTTGCGTTTGTGTTGCTCTTGAGTTCGACCTTTTGCCTGGCCGCGCCACTCGATGGCGCGGCCCTGTACCAAAGCAACTGCGCCCAATGCCATGGCGAACGTGGAATGGGTGGGGCGGTTGGCATGGGCGCGATGACACCCGGTATGGGAGGTTCAAACGGCGGGCAGGGCATGATGAATGGGATGGGCACAATGGGCGGTCAGGGCGGCTCGGGAATGACGGGGCTTCAAGCGCCCAAACTGGTAGGCGATGCCAGTGCCTGGAAGCCTGAGTTATTTGAGCGTGCAGTGCTCCAAGGCATCGATGATGAAGGTGAACCTCTGAGCAGGGTCATGCCGCCCTGAGTGTGGCATGACGCTGGACCCGTCATCCAGAACCTTGGCTTTGCGCTTGTCTACAATGCGCTCGGCGTGCCGTTGGCTGCCGGTTTGTTGTTTCCGTTCACGGGTTGGTTGTTGTCACCGATGGTTGCCGCGTTTGCCATGAGTCTGAGTTCATTGTCGGTCGTGACCAATGCACTGCGCTTGCGTGGCTAGGGTTCTACTGCGCAGAGTCACTTGCCCGTTCAGATATCTGACGGGCAAACGATGTTTTCTCTTTGATTTGTCGCGCACTTACTGCTTGTGCTCGATAACGGTTTCAACCAGCCAATAGCCGGTCCGTCCATAGTGGTGATGCAGATTCGATTCCTGTTCCCGATTCAACTGCTCAGACGACTCATAAGGCGGCGATGCCTTGATCGAGGCGCATTCGAGGTCGACCGACACGGATTTATCCAGCCAACGGATATCGTCAATCCATTCAGGAGCAATCAACACTTTGTGCCCGAGCCACCAGTTGCTGGTGTTGACCACAAGGTATTGAATCGCCCAGGTCTGTTCGTTGATCAGCACGCTATCGACATGCCCGACCTCGCCATCGGTGGCTTTGATGTGATACCCGATGATGGCTTTGCAACTGCGTAAGTGCGGGTCGTCATCTTCATGGCGCGCGCGCTCGGCTTTTGCACTCTGTTCGCGGGCATGTTCATCTTGAGCGGGACCACCCGGCAGCCCGTAGCCACCGGGGTACATCCCGGCATTCCACATGCCTGCGTTTCCCCAGTAATACGGATACCCGTAGTAACCCAGGTATTGCATTTCATGTTGTCGAGAGACCGGTTTGTCGACGTCGATACTTGGGCTGTTTTTGACTTGATCCTTGGTGAGCGCTACGTGCAGCCGACGTTGCGTCCAGTCGGCGTCCTGGATGGAAAGGGGCGTGATCAGGACCTTGCGGCTGGCAAGCCAGGCGCCGGTCTCAACGACAAAATAACGGATCACCCACGCCTCATTGTCGAAATAGAAGTCTTTGACTTCCCCGATGTCACCATCGGTTGCCGCAATGGTGTAATCCTTGAGATCTCGCATGCTTCGTAACATAGGACTGTCCTTCGTAGCGCACCGATCGATGTCCTCGGCACATGGAAAGGCTGCAGGCCGATTATTCGACCTGCCCAAGGACAGGGTGTGCTTTTAGCGGCGTCAACGTCTGTTCGCTGGCGCACGCTGAAGACGCAGGAATCAGGTGGGTTTATTCACGGAGGACGGGATCGGCGACCCGCGACGTTTTTGTCGCTCAAGCCATTCAAACAGCCCCATGCCGACCAGCATGGCGATGACGAAAACGGCGCCTTTGCCGATGCCCGCACCGAGCAGAACCAGGGAAGGCCCCGGGCAAATGCCTGCCAGGCCCCAGCCCACCCCGAACAGGAGGCTGCCGATGACCAGACGCCGGTCGATGTGTCGAGCGGTGGGCAGATTCATGGGCAGGCCGAGCAGTGATCGGGTGCGTGCTCTGGCGAACTTGAAGCCTACCGCCGCCACCGCGATGGCGCCGGCCATGACGAAGGCCAGCGAGGGGTCCCAGCGCCCGCCCAGATCGAGGAAACCAATGACTTTGGCCGGGTTTGTCATGCCGGAAATCAGCAAACCGAAACCGAAAATCAGCCCGGCAAGCCACGCGTAGAAGAGTGGCATGGTCAAAGGCCTCCCAGAAGGTGCTTAACGACGAAAACGGTAACGAAACCCGCCCCCATGAATACCAGTGTCGCGACCGCAGAGCGCGTCGATAATCGCGATAACCCACACACACCGTGGCCGCTGGTGCAGCCAGCGCCATAACGCGTGCCGATGCCGACGATCAGGCCCGCGACAATCAACAGCGGATACCCGGCATCGATCTCTATCGCGGGCAAAGTGGCGACCAGACCAAAAGCCAGTGGTGCCATTAGCAGGCCCAAAACAAACGCCGCACGCCAGGCGATATCCCCGGTTATCGGGCGCAGCAGACCGCCGACAATGCCGCTGATGCCTGCGATGCGCCCGTTGAACAGTATCAACAGCACTGCACCCGAGCCGATCAGCAAGCCTCCGATCAAGGCGCTCAACGGCGTGAAGTGGTTCATGTCGATCATGACGCTCTCCTTACAGGGGCGTGTGGAGTGAAGGTTGATCGCGATGCAATCCTGATCATCTGATGGCCGTCGCGCTGGCCGCCAAAGCGGTCAGCGCGAGGATAGGCTGATTGAAGCTCCCGAGTGGCAAATATCGCAAGATCTGTCGGGAGCCCTCGTCAAGGATTGGGAGAACCTGGGATTAATTCATGCCCAGCCAGTTGGGGAGCGCCAGGGTTATCCATGGGACATAGGTGATCAGTATCAGGAACAGCAGCAAAAGCATCAGCCAAGGCATCGCGGCCTTGATGGTCGCGGGCACTGACATCCCCGTCACGGCGGAAGTCACGAACAGGTTCAGACCGACGGGCGGTGTGATCAAGCCGATCTCCAGGTTGACCACCATGATGATGCCAAGGTGAATCGGGTCGATACCCAGCTTCATGGCAATGGGGAAAAGGATCGGGGCCAGAATCAGGATAATGGCCGAGGGTTCCATGAAGGCACCGGCGATCAACAAAACCACGTTCACCACCAGCAGGAAGGTCACTGGCGTCAGCCCTGCTTCAATGACCCAGGCCGTGATTTGCTGGGGCAGTTGCTCGGTGGTCAATACGTGAGCAAACAACATGGCGTTGGCAATGATGAACATCAGCATGATGCTCAGCTTGGCCGAGTCCAGCAGGACTTTGGGTGTTTCGCGAAACGTCAGGTCCTTGTAGACGAACAAGGCGATGAATGCCGAATACACCGCAGCAACGGCAGCAGCCTCGGTGGGGGTGAACATCCCGCTGTAAATGCCTCCCAGGATGATCAGCATCAACAGCAGGCCCCAGATCGCCTTGCGTGCGGTGCTGAGAAACTCACGCAGTGTGGCGCGCGGCATGGCGGGCAGGTTTTTCTTCACCGCGACGATGTAGATGGCCACCATCAGCGATACACCCAGCAACAAACCGGGTATGACGCCGGCCATGAACAACTTGCCGACGGAGGTCTCGGTGGCAGCCGCATAGACCACCATCACGATCGAGGGCGGTATCAGAATGCCCAAGGTCCCGGCGTTACAGACGATTCCCGCGCCGAATTCCTGCGGATATCCAGAGCGAACCATGCCGGCAATGGCAATCGACCCGACGGCTGCCACCGTTGCCGGGCTGGAGCCGGAAAGGGCTGCGAACAGCATGCAGGCCAATACGGCGGCAATCGCCAGGCCGCCACGGATATGACCGACACAAGCGTTGGCAAAGTCGATCAGGCGACGTGCAACGCCACCGGTGGTCATGAAGGCGCCTGCCAGCAAGAAAAACGGAATGGCCAGCAGTGTGTAGTGCTCGGAAGTTTCAAACAGCTTGATCGCGAGAGAGCGGACGGAGTCCGGACTGAAAAACACAATGGTCAGTGAACCGGCCAGGCCCAGGGATATGGCAATCGGTACACCGATGAACATCAGTGCAAAGAGTGTCGCGAACAGGAAGGCAATGGTCATTGTTTGTCGTCCTCGTGCTCGGTCAGTTTCATCACGTCAGCGGCTTCATCGGCCAGGCCCAGCCCGGTCTGGCGGTGCAACAGGATGCGCACGAAAATTTCGGCGAAACGGATGAATACCAACGCAAAACCCACGGGAACAATCAGCCCTATGTGCCATTGCATGATGCCGAAATGGCCCAGATCTTCGGCGCCTATTCCTGCTGTCATCAAGGTATGAATCCACTCGAAGCTGGCCACACTGAGCAGCCCGGCGTAGGTCAGGCAGCACAGACAGGCCAAAATGCCGATCAATCGCTGCACGGGTTTGCTGGCCAGTTTTACCAGGGCGTCCACGCCAATATGCCCGGCGGTACGCACGCCGTAGGACAACCCGAAAAAGATCAGCCAGCCAAATAGCGCCTTGGTGAGCGAGGTACTCCAGGTCATGGCCTGCGCCATTGTCATGACCCGATCGCCCATGGCGAATAGTGTTTCGCTGGCGCCTTCCCAGTTGTCGGCTAGTCGGTAGAAGAGGGTATAGAGGTTGTTGAGGATGACGTAGACGAACGTCACCAAGGTCATGGCGGCCAAAAGGAAGACAATGAAACCCTCCTCGAAGTGTTCCCATATGCGCCGAAAGGCATTCATGGATGGCATCTCCTGTAGCGTGATGACAGGCAGGTGCTGGCGTGCCAGCACCTGCCCACCGGTCATTTGGCCTTGTTGGCGGCTTCGGCAGCAGTGATCAGCTCAGGGCCGATATCGGCTTCGAATTTTTTCCAGACCGGCTTCATCGCGACGCGCCATTGCTCGCGTTGCTCAGGTGTCAGGGTGATGATTTCGGTGGTTTTGGCGGCAACGATGCTTTGCTTGGCGTCCTGATTGAGTTGCTCGGCCTCTTTGTTCACCTGGGCGGTGACTTCCACAATGATTTTGTCCAGTTCACTGCGAATATCCGGCGGCAAGCCATTCCAGAACTTGGTGTTGGTGATCAGCATGTAATCCAGCACGCCATGGTTGGACTCGGTGATGTATTTCTGTACCTCGTTCATTTTCTGGCTGTAGATGTTCGAGTAAGGGTTTTCCGCACCGTTGACCACACCGGTTTGCAAGCCCTGATACACCTCGGCAAAGCTCATTTTGCGCGGATTGGCGCGCAAGGCCTTGAACTGCTCTTCAAGTACGGCCGAGGCCTGTACCCGGAATTTCAGGCCTCGGGCATCGCCAGGAACACGCAGCGGCTTGTTGGCAGACAGTTGCTTCATCCCGTTGTGCCAGTAGGCCAGGCCCGTGATGTTCTTGCTCTCCATGGATTTGAGCAGACCCTGGCCCTGCGGGCTCATTTGAAAACGGTCTACCGCGGTGATGTCGTCAAACAGAAAGGGCAGGTCGAACAACTGGAGGGTCTTGGTGTACTGCTCGAATTTGGCCAGAGATGGCGCAATCAACTGTACGTCGCCCAACAGCAGGGCTTCCATTTCCTTACCGTCACCAAACAAGGACGAGTTCGGATAGACCTCAACTTTGACCTTGCCGGGCAAACGTTCCTCGACCAGCTTCTTGAACAGCACCGCGCCTTGCCCCTTCGGGGTCTGCTCGGCGACAACGTGTGAGAACTTGATGATGATCGGATCAGCGGCCATGGCCGTGCCCATGCTGCCTAAAGCAAGCGTGCAGGCGAGTGCCTTGCATAGGGATTTGAACATTTGGGGGAATTCCTCTTCTTTTAGTTTTTGTACAGTTCAATGTTCTGACGCGCATTCGTTATACGGCCAACCACAAGTCTAGGCAAAAAATCATGTTTGAAGGCTGATTTGCTGATTTCGCTGGAGCGTAATGCGAATAACGTCAGGCCCCCGCGCGCCAAGACCTGCAATTGCCCCTGAGTAGTTTCCGAACCTTTTGCCAATCACCTTGGCTGCCCAGGCACTCGAGATACGGTGCGTATAGGTAGTTTCCGAGGCTACTCATCAACCCTTCAGACGCCTAGATTGAAGTCATCGCAATGCAAAGCCAGGGCGGGCGCTTTGGCGTTTTTGCCGAATGCCTGGCAGTGGTTGCCGGCCCTCACAGGCGCAGCCATGGTCCCATCCATTTTGATAGAGACAGACAGGCAGGCTTATCTGGCTCTGAACAAAAGGCGACTGACATGTCCGAGTTACCAAACCCTCAGCAAAATCATTTGCTTGCCGCGCTGCCGGTCGAGATTCGGCATCGCCTGCTGCCTCAACTGGAGCTGGTGTCATTCCCGCAGGGCAAAGTCCTTTACGAGTCCGGAGACGTTTTGCGCTACGTCTATTTCCCGACCGACTCCATCATTTCATTGCTCTACGTCATGGAAAACGGCGCGGCGGCCGATATTTCGGTGGTGGGTAATGAAGGGCTGATCGGTGTCGCCTTGTTCATGGGCGGCGAGAGCACCTCAAGCCGGGCGGTCGTGCAGAGCGCCGGCTACGCGTTCCGGCTCAGAGGGCAACTGCTCAAGGACGAGTTCAATCGTCACGGCGAAATGTTGCGTCTGATGCTGCGTTACACCCAGGCGTTGATCACGCAAATGGCGCAGACGGCGGTTTGCAATCGTCATCACTCAATCGACCAGCGCCTGTGCCGTTGGCTGTTGTTGTCGCTGGATCGCCTGCCGGGTAACCAACTCGTCATGACTCAAGAGCTCATTGGCAACATGCTCGGTGTGCGGCGTGAAGGCATTACCGAGGCCGCCCGCAAGTTGCAGAAGCTTGGTGTGATCGAGTATTGCCGAGGGCTGATCACCGTGCTCGACCGCCCCCAACTCGAGGAATTGAGTTGCGAGTGTTACGCCGTCGTTAAGCATGAAACCGACCGACTTCTGCCTTGCGCCCAGCCAGAGCACTTGCGCAGGCCTGTCTGTCATGCACTCACGGCGCATGTCCACTGATGCTGTGACGGCCTCCTGTGTTCGCTACCGCACAGCGGCCAGTGAGCGCGCGAGTGATGATGGAGCAAGGTTTGACGGGAGACGACACGATGAAGGAACGCCAGGCTGGAACCGGGAAGGATGCGGCTGACATCGGTGTGGTCGCGGCCATACGTGGCAGCGTCGTGGACATTCGTTTCGCTGCCGCGCTGCCGCCCATCCACACCCTGTTGCGCGCAGGCGATGCGGGCAAGATAGCCATCGAGGTCTTGGCCCAGCGCGACGAACATCATGTGCGGGGTATCGCGCTGACGCCCACGCAGGGCCTGGCGCGAGGGATGCCGGTACATGACACCGGCGGGCCGTTGCAGGCCCCGGTCGGCAAGCAGATTCTGTCGCGCATGTTCGACGTCTTTGGCAATACCATCGATCGCCAGCCCGCGCTGGATGCTGTGCAATGGCGTTCGGTGCATCAGCCGCCACCGCCTCTGGTGCGTCGTTCAACCCGCTCCGAAGTCTTCGAGACAGGTATCAAAGCCATTGATGTGCTGACGCCGCTGGAACGCGGCGGCAAGGCGGGCCTCTTCGGTGGGGCCGGCGTCGGCAAGACGGTGCTGCTGACCGAAATGATCCATAACATGATCGGTCATCAGGAGGGCGTGAGCATTTTCTGCGGTATCGGTGAGCGCTCCCGTGAGGGCGAAGAGTTGTACCGGGAAATGAAGGCCGCCGGCGTGCTGCCCAACATGGTGATGATCTTCGCCCAGATGAATGAGCCGCCCGGCGCGCGTTTTCGCGTGGGGCATGCGGCGCTGACGATGGCCGAATACTTTCGCGACGACGAACAACGCGATGTGTTGCTGCTCATCGATAACATTTTTCGCTTCATCCAGGCCGGCTCGGAAGTCTCTGGTCTGATGGGGCAGATGCCATCCCGTCTGGGTTACCAGCCGACGATGGGCACCGAACTGGCGGCACTGGAAGAACGTATCGCCAACACCGACAGCGGTGCGATCACCTCGATTCAGGCGGTGTATGTGCCCGCCGACGACTTCACCGATCCGGCGGCGGTGCATACCTTCTCGCACCTTTCGGCGTCGATCGTGCTGTCGCGCAAACGTGCCAGCGAAGGCCTGTTTCCAGCCATCGATCCGCTGCAGTCCAGCTCCAAAGTGCTGACGCCGGGTATCGTCGGCGAGCGCCACTACCAACTGGCGCAGGCCATCCGCCGCACGCTGGCTCAATACGCCGAACTCAAGGACATCATCGCCATGCTCGGGCTGGAGCAATTGTCGCCCGACGACCGCAACGTAGTGGCCCGTGCGCGGCGTCTGGAGCGCTTTCTCACACAGCCATTCTTCACCACCGAGCAGTTCACCAACATGAGCGGCAAGCTCGTCAGCCTGGAGGATGCGCTGGATGGCTGTGAGCGCATTCTGGCGGACGAATTCAAGGATTTCCCCGAGAGCGCGCTGTACATGATCGGGGCGGTCGACGAAGCCAAAGCCAAGGTTAAACCGCCTGCCAGCAAGGCTGCCAAGGAGCCCACTCATGCTGTTGATGACACTTAAAGTGTTGTTGCCCTTCGAAGTGTTTGCCGTCGAAGCGAACGTGTCGAGCATCGTTGCCGAGACGGCACAAGGGGCATTCGGCTTGCTGCCCAGGCGTCTGGACTGCGTCGCGGCGCTTGTGCCGGGCATCCTCAGTTTCGAGAGCGAGGCGCACGGCGAAGTGTTTCTGGCGCTGGACGAGGGTGTGCTGGTCAAGACCGGGGCGGATGTGGTGATTTCGGTGCGTCGGGCGCTTCGTGGTGATGATCTGGACCACCTGCGCGGCGCCATCGAGCAGCAATTCCTGGCCCTGGATGCGCAAGAGCAAGCCATGCGCCAGACCATGACACGGCTGGAAACCGGGTTCATGCGCCGGTTCGTTTCGTTGCGTGATCACACGTCATGAAAACGGATCCCAAGCGCACGCCTGCCGGCCCGACACTGGCTGAACAAGTCGGCGCCAAAGCCGCCCGAAAAATCAAAGCGCGGCGCAGGGGCACACCCGTGGTGTGGTTCGGCCTGGGCATGATGGGCTTGATTGGCTGGTCGGTGGTGGTCCCTACGTTACTGGGCGCATCCCTTGGACTGTGGATCGATCGGCACCATCCCGGCGGCCACTCCTGGACGTTGGCCCTGCTGGTGGCGGGGCTCACCCTCGGTTGCCTGAACGCCTGGCACTGGGTATCCAAGGAAGATCAGGCCATGTATGACGAACCCGATGAGAAGGAGCAGGGTGATGATTGATCAAGGTACTTGGGCGCTGGTTTGGCTGGCGGCGTTGTTGGCGGGTGCCGCGCTGGGCGGCGTGTTTTTCGGCGGTCTGTGGTGGACGGTGCGTCGGGGCGCGTCATCGCCGACACCGGCACGCTGGTTTCTCGCCAGCCTGCTACTGCGAACCGCTACCGTGCTATTTGGCTTTTACCTGGTCGGTGCCGGTCAACCGCTGCGACTGGGCCTGTGCATGTTGGGTTTCGTCATGGCTCGCGTGATTGTCTTGCGTGTCACTCAACCGAGTGCGGTCGCCATGGCGCCGCCAACCTGCGGACCGCCACCATGCGCCTGACCCCCGATGCCTGGATCTTTTGGCAATACGGTTTGTTCAAGCTCAACGCGACCATTGTCTTCACTTGGGCACTGATGATCGTGCTGGTGCTGGGTGCCGCGCTGATCACGCGACGTCTTGCCACCGGTCACCAACGCTCACGCTGGCAAAACCTGCTGGAGATTGTGGTCACCGCCATCAGCGGGCAGATCAAGGATGTCGGCCTGCAGCAACCTCAGCGCTACCTGAGTTTTCTCGGTACGTTGTTCCTGTTCATCGCGGCGGCGGCGTTAGCCACCGTGATCCCCGGCTACGAACCGCCCACCGCATCGCTGTCGACTACCGTAGCGCTGGCCCTGTGCGTACTGGTGGCGGTTCCGCTGTTCGGTATCTGGGGTCAGGGGCTGGCCGGCTACCTGAAATCGTACATGCAGCCGACGCCAATCATGCTGCCCTTCAACCTCATCAGTGAAGCCTCGCGCACGCTGGCGCTGGCTGTGCGTCTGTTTGGCAACATGATGAGCGGCGCGATGATCATCGCCATCCTGTTATCCATCACGCCGTTTGTCTTCCCGATCGTGATGACGGTTCTGGGCCTGCTCACCGGCATGGTGCAAGCCTACATCTTCACCATTTTGGCGGCGGTTTACATCGCCGCCGCCACCCGCCGCAGCCCAGCGGTCAACCCCCCTTCATCGACGCCGGACACCTGAGCCGCGGCTCGATTTCCTGTCAACTCACACAGAGGCACGCTTATGGACTCTCTCACCTTGATCGCCGTCGCCTCCATCGTCATGGCAGGCCTGACGACCGGCTTCGGCACAATGGCGCCCGCACTGGCGGAGGGCAGGGCGGTTGCTACGGCGCTCAGCTCGTTGGCCCAACAGCCCGACGCGTCGGCCACCATCACCCGGACGCTGTTCGTGGGGCTGGCGATGATCGAGTCGACGGCCATCTACTGCTTTGTTGTGTCGATGATCCTGATCTTCGCTAATCCGTTCTGGAATGCCGCCGTCACGGCGGCGGCCCAAGCGGCAGGAAAATAGACCGTGCTTATCGACTGGTTCACCGTCGGCGCGCAGGTGCTGAACTTCCTCATTCTGGTGTGGCTGATGAAGCGTTTTCTGTACCAACCGGTGCTGGACGCCATCGCGTCGCGGGAGGCGAAGATTGCCACCGAACTCAAGGACGCCGCCGACACCAAAGCAAAGGCCCATCAGCAGCAAGATGAGTTTGAGCACAAGAATCAGGCTTTCGACGAACAGCGAGACGCTTTGCTGAGCAAAGCCACCGAGGAGGCCAACGCGCAGCGTCTGCGCTTGTTGGCCGAGGCACGCCAAGCCGCCGAGGCTGCCAGTGTGGCGCGAGCAAAGGCTCTGGCGACTGAGAGACAGCACCTGCACGCCGAGATCGTGCGCCGCACACAACGGCAGGTTTACGACATCTCACGCCGGGTGCTGGGCGACCTCGCATCCGTCAGCCTGGAACAGCGTGCTTGCGAGGTGTTCATTCAACGCTTGCAGGCTCTGGAGGGCACCACGCTGGACGCATTGATCGCTGCACTCAAGGCGACGAGCCAAGGCGAATCGGCGCGGGTGCGCAGCGCCTTTGAATTGCCGGACGCACAACGTGCCTCGATTCAGGCCGCGCTCGACGCGTTGCTCGGCCAGCCGATCACGCTGACGTTCGAGTCGGACCCTGACCTGGTCACCGGTATTGAACTGAGTGTGAAGGGCGTGAAACTGGCCTGGAGCATTGCCGAGTACCTTGACGCCTTGGCAGTAACCCTGAAAAAACCACAGCCGACAACGGAGCACGCGTGACCTTGCCCGCGTCGCTGGACGTGACGCTGCAAAGCGTCCTTGAAGACGCGTTCGCCAGCATCAGCCAAGGGCTCCAGGCGTTCACTGCGCAATTGGTATTGCACGAAGTGGGCACGGTGGTCAGCGTTTCAACCGGCATTGCCCGCGTCCAAGGCTTGCTGCACCTGGGCTTTGAGGAGCTGGTGTGGTTTCCAGGTGGCTTGTCGGGCATCGCCTTCAACCTGGACGAGGAGGGTGTCGATGTGGTGCTGCTGGGTGACTACGCTCATCTGCGGGCGGGCCAGGAAGTCCACCGCACCGGCCGCGTGATGGACGTGGCGGTGGGCGAGGCGTTGTTGGGCCGAGTGATTGATCCCTTGGGCCGGCCGCTGGATGGTGGTGCGCCGTTGGCAACTGAAGAACGCCTGCCTATCGAGCGGCCGGCGGCGCCGATCATGGACCGCGCGCCCGTGACCGAGCCGCTGCAAAGCGGATTGAAGGTCATTGATGCGCTGATCCCCATCGGGCGTGGCCAGCGCGAACTGATTTTGGGCGACCGCCAGACCGGCAAGACCGCGATCGCCATCGACACCATTTTCAACCAGCGTGACAAAAACGTTTTGTGCGTTTACTGCGCCATCGGCCAGCGCGCGTCGGCAGTGGCCAAAGCGGTGGCCAACCTGCGTGAGAAAGGGGCGCTGGCCTACACCGTTGTCGTGGTGGCCGAAGGTAACGAGGCGCCGGGGCTGGCCTACATTGCGCCTTACGCGGCCACCAGCATCGCCGAGTACTTCATGGAGTCTGGTCGTGACGTGCTGATTGTCTACGATGACCTCACCCACCACGCCCGCGCCTATCGCGAACTGTCGCTGCTGCTGCGTCGTCCTCCGGGCCGCGAGGCGTTTCCGGGGGATATTTTCTACATCCATTCGCGCATGCTGGAACGCGCCACGCACCTCAATGAGGAGCGCGGAGGCGGTTCGATGACCGCACTGCCCATCATTGAAACCGAAGCACAGAATATTTCGGCTTATATCCCGACCAATCTGATTTCCATCACCGACGGGCAGATTGTGCTGTCGCCATCGCTGTTCGAACTGGGCGTGCTGCCGGCCATCGATGTCGGGCAGTCTGTCTCGCGGGTGGGCGGCAAGGCGCAGCGCGCGGCGTATCGTGCGGTGGCGGGCGACCTCAAGCTTGCCTACGCGCAGTTCGAAGAACTGGAAACCTTTGCGCGCTTCGGCGCCCGACTGGACGAAGACACGCGACAGTCCATCGTCCACGGCAAGCGTATCCGCGCCTGTCTGGCTCAGGCCGAATTCTCGCCGGTGACGGTGCCTGCACAGATTGCCATTTTGCTGGCGTTAAATGCCGCGCTGTTCGACCCGGTGCCCCTCGACAGCATGCTTGCCGCGCAGCAAGCCGTGGAGAAAGCCGCTGATGGGCTGCCCGAAGACGTGAGCCAACGACTGACAGCCGCCGGTAAACTGACCGACGCCGATCGCGAGCAGGTCACCGAGGTGGCGCGCCAAGCCATTGCCGCGTTCCTGGCGCCAGCGCAGCCAAACACGGTTGCACCCAAGGCCGGTGCCGTGACCGACACCGGCCAAGCCTGATGGCTGCCACCATCACCGCACTGCGCCGCCAGATCAGCAGCGCAGGGGACCTGAAGTCCGTGGTCCGTGTCATGAAAGCGTCGGCAGCCTCGGCGATCGGGCAGTACGAGCGCTCAGTGGCGGCCTTGGCCGATTACGCGCGCACGGTCGAACTGGGATTGGGGGTGTGTTTGCGCTCGGTCGATTCCAGTGGGCCGCCTCCACGGTTATCGGCAGCGCGCGCCGAAGACATCGTGGTGCACGCGTTGGTATTCGGGTCGGATCAGGGATTGGTGGGGCGGTTCAACGAGGCGGTGGTCGACTATGCCTTGGGCCAGTCGGCATCCCCGGCGACAAAGCTCTGGGCCGTGGGCGAACGCGTGCATGAGCGATTGCTTGATGCGGGCCGAGAACTCGAAGGCACCTTTGTCGTTCCGGGATCGGTCGAGCAAATCACGCGACTGGTCGGCCAGATTCTGCAAAGAATCCCCATGGCCGGCAGCGAAGTTGAACCGCACAACACCACGCTGATTCTTTTCTATAACCGACCCAATGGCGCTGGCTACACGCCCGTGAGCCAGCGATTGCTGCCTCTGGACGGACATTGGCAGCGGGACTTGGCACACCAGCCCTGGCCCACGGCGCAACGGCCCGAAGTGCTGAGCGCCAATGCGCAGACGCTGCGCGCGTTCATTCGCGAGCACCTGTTCGTGTCTTTGTTTCGAGCCAGCGCCGAGTCGTTGGCCAGCGAGAACGCCAGTCGTCTCGCCGCCATGCAGCGCGCCGATCGCAACATCGGCGAACTTCTGCAAGCGCTGAACGCCAACGACCACCGTTTACGCCAGGCCGGCATCGACGAAGAGCTGTTCGACGTGATTTCTGGCTTCGACGCCTTGCTGCCGAGTGCAGATTCTGGCCCTCAGCACTGAACAGACAACTGTGAACAGGAAACCGAATCATGAAAGTCGTGGTCGCCTTGGGCGGAAATGCACTGTTGCGGCGCGACCAACCGCCGACGGCAGAAAATCAGTTGGAGAACATTCGCGGTGCAGCCGCACAACTGGCGCGCGTGGCCGCGCATCACGATCTGGTGCTGACGCATGGCAATGGTCCTCAGGTGGGGTTGCTGGCGCTTCAGGCGGCGGCCTATGAAAAAGTGCAAGCCTATCCGCTGGATGTGTTGGGCGCGCAGACCGACGGCATGCTGGGCTATCTGCTGGAGCAGGAATTGGCCAACCTGCTGCCGCAAACGCGCACGGTAACCACACTGATCACACGCGTAGAGGTCGATCCGCACGATCCTGCGTTCAGCCATCCCAGCAAGCCGATAGGACCGATGTACAACCAGGCCGAGTCTGCGCGTATCGCCTCGCAAAAGGGCTGGGTGATGGTCAGGGACGGTGATGCGTTTCGGCGCGTCGTTGCATCACCAGCGCCCTTGCGAGTGCTCGGGCTGCAGTCGATCCGCTGGCTGCTGGAACATGGCGCGCTGGTCATTGCCGCCGGAGGTGGCGGCATTCCGGTGGCGGCCACGGGGGAGAAGGGCGACAAGAAACTGCACGGCGTGTCAGCGGTGATCGACAAGGATCAGTGCACCAGCCTGCTCGCCCGCGACCTTGAAGCCGACTTGCTGGTCATCGCCACTGACGTGTCGGCGGTCTATCTCGACTGGGGTTTGCCCACGCAGCGCGCGCTCGGCAACGTCACACCGCAGGAACTTGCCCAGTACCCGTTCCCTGAGGGTTCGATGGGGCCGAAGGTCGAGGCGGCGCGAAGCTTTGTACTCGCCACGGGGCATCGCGCTGTCATCGGTTCGCTCGAGCAGATCGAAGAAATGATCGCCGGCCATGCGGGCACTCAAGTGGCCCTTGCGAAAAGCGCTGATGGCGGTGGCCCGTTGAGGTCCTGAATGGGGGCGCTGACACGCTGACAGGTCCGGAGCCTCTGCCGGACTGTCAACCGGAACGGGAATTCATTCAGCCCGCCTCGCAGGCCCACATCTCAATGGACGGCAGGCTGGACGTCGGCGCACCAACCCATTGGCTCATTGGCTGGCACTGGCCGTTGAAGCACAACTGGTAGTCGCCCGCCTCGGGGGTGCGCCCCAGACTCAGTGGCTGCATAGGCGCCAGTGTGCGGCGGTAGTGCCAACTGCCATTGTCCAGTCGGGCACCCTCGGGAATTTCCATGCCCGCGCCGTTACCGCGCACCCGAGCCTCTTCCAGCACAAGGCCTTGGGCAGTGACGCGGTAATCTTCCTCCCAGCGAATCTTTTCGATGGTGTGATTCCACGCCAGCGTAAAGTGCGAAATCGGTAGCTGAGCCCACACCGCCCCTGTGAGGCCCAGACACAAACCGATCATGCGCGGGCTATCCTGGCCTGGCGGGAACGCCAGATGTGCTGAAGGATCACGGCGGCCCCAAGGGCGAAGCCCAGTTCATCGGTCAACGGCAATGCCACCACCAGCAAGCCTCCAGCCGACACGCACAATAAGCGCTCCCATGCGGGCATTTTTCGTTGTAGATAACCGGTGGAGGCCATTCCCCAGAGTCCGACCGCCAATACCGATTTGATCACCATGTAGGCGGTCATCCACAAATTATCGCCTTGCAGCATGAGCGCCGGGTTGTAGACCGCCATGAATGGAATGACAAATCCGGCCAACGCGATTCGCACCGCCCAGAGGCTGATCTTGAAACCGGACTCTTTGGCAATCGGTGCCGCAGCAAAGCAGGCAAGGGCGACAGGGGGTGTCAGGTCGGCGAGGATGCCGAAATAGAACACGAACATATGCGACACGATCAGCGGCACACCCAATTCCAGCAGGGCAGGGGCCGCGATCGAGCTGGTGATGATGTAGTTGGGAATGGTCGGAATGCCCATGCCCAACACCAGGCAGGTGATCATTGTCAGTATCAGCGACAGCAGCAGGTTGTCTCGGCCAATGGCCAATATGTAGCCTGCAAACGTAGAGGCCACACCGGTCAGTGACACCACACCGATAATGATGCCCACCAGTGCACAGGCAATGCCCACCGGAACGGCATGGCGCGCGCCTTCGACCAGCGCGTGCAGGCAGATGATCAGTGTGTCGTGCCCCCCTTTGATGAACGCACAAATCAACACCAGCACCGCAACGACCGCAAAGATCACACCAATCCCCAACTGGAAGAAACCGGTACACAGAATCCCGAGCGCGATCCAGAAGGCGCAGCGCAGGCCGAAACTCTGCACCCTGAGAATGATGGCCGAGCCGAGAATCACGATGGCGGTCAGGGCCAGTCCGACCATGCCGGAGAACAACGGCGTGCGCCCGGAAAACAGCAGATAGACCAGAACCAGCAGCGGGATCAGCAGGTACCATTTCTCCTTGACGGCGCCCAGTGCGCTGGGACATTGATCCTTGGGCAGGCCCATGAGATTGGAGCGTTTGGCCTCCAGATGAACCATCCAGAACACCGAGCCGAAGTAGAGGGTGGCAGGAATCAACGCCGCCTTGGCTATTTCCACGAACGGCACGTTGATGGTTTCGGCCATGATGAAGGCGACAGCGCCCATCACCGGCGGCATCAGTTGGCTACCCATGCTGGAGGTCGCTTCAACGCCGGCAGCAAACGCGGGCCGGTATCCAAAGCGTTTCATCAACGGAATGGTGAATTGCCCCGTGGTCACGACGTTGGCAATCCCTGAGCCCGTGATGGTGCCCATCAGCGCCGACGACGCGACCGCAACTTTGGCCGGGCCGCCCACCTTGTGGCCGAACAGGCCCATGGCGAAGTCGGTGAACAGTTTGATCATGCCCGCCTGTTCAAGGAACGCGCCGAACAGGATGAACAGAAAGATGTAGGTTGCCGAAACATAGGTCGGAGTGCCGTACAGCCCTTCGGTGCCAAAAGAGAGCTGGTTGATGATCTGATCGAAACCGTAGCCGCGATGCGCCAACTCTCCCGGTAGATATTCGCCGAACAGACCGTAGGCCAGGAACAGGCCGCAAATGATCGGCAGGGCAATCCCCATCACTCGCCGTGCGGCTTCGAACACCAGCACGATCAACACAATGCCCGTCACCGTGTCAGTGAGCGTCAGATCCCCGGAGCGCTGAATCAGGTCAGCCTCAAACACCCACTGATAGATGGCCGTAGCAATGGCGGCCAGGCTGAGTATCCAGGCCAGCGGCTGCCATGGACGGTCCTTGCCATAAGCGGGGTAGCTCAGAAAAACCACCCACAGCAGGAAACCTACGTGTACGGCGCGCAAGACCTGGCTTGAGATCGGTGCAAATGCGGCGGTGACGATCTGAAAGATCGAGAACAACAAGGCTACGTAGAACAGGGTTTTCGGCCACTCTCGCGGATTCGTGGAGATGCCGTGATGATCATCACTCATTAGTTGCCTGCCTCATGACTGCATTGAACAAGGGCGAACAATGGGCGCAGCGACAATGGGCGGACGCTGCGCCTCTAAGCCGTTACAACGCGCCTTTTTCCTTGTAGTAGCGCTCGGCGCCTGGATGCAGGGCAATGGGCAGGTTCTTGGCGGCGCTTTCAAGCGTGATGTCTTTGGCCGCCGAATGAGAGTTCCCCAGACGGGTGAGGTTTTCGAACAGCAGCTTTGTCATCTGATAGGCCAGTTCGTCGGGTACATCCGCGCGGGTGACGAGGATATTGGTGATCGCAACAGTGGGCACCGCCTCAGGCTGCCCGTCATAGGTATTGGCCGGGATCATTGCACTTTGATACGCCGGATTGCCGATTTTGGCGACAACGTCAGTAGGGATCGCAACATAGTTCAATGGCATTACCGAGGACAGGTCGCGAATGGCCGCCATGCCCAAACCGGAGGACTGCAACGTGGCATCCAGTTGCCGGTTCTTGATCAGTTCGACTGATTCGGCAAAGGGCAGGTATTGCACCTTGCCCATGTCTTCGTAGGTCAGACCCGCCGCCTTGAAGATCGCCCGGGCGTTGAGTTCGGTGCCCGACTTCGGCGCCCCGACCGAGATGGACTTGCCTTTGAGGTCTGCAAGCGTCTTGATTCCGGACTCTTTGCTGGCCACGATTTGAATGTAGTTGGGGTATGCCCCGGCAATTGCGCGCAATTTGCCCAGCGGCGCTTTGAAGCCTGCATCTTCAACGCCGTTTTTTGCATCGGCCACGGAGTCACCCAGTGCCAAGGCCAACTCGCCTCGACCGGCCTGCAGCAAGTTCAGGTTCTCCACTGACGCCTTGGTGGCCTGCACCGACGTCTTTACATCTGGAATGCCGTCACTGTAGATCTGCGACAGACCGACACCAATCGGGTAATACACCCCGCTGGTTCCCCCCGTCAGTATGTTGATGAACACCGGCGCAGCATGCGTCGCGGTCGTTATTGCCAAGGTTGCAGCGGCGACCAGGAGGGTGAGGCGGTTTTTTACTGGCATGGGAAACTCTCCGTCTTTTTATGGCTTTATGCAGAGTGTCTCAACTGTAGTTGATCGCGCCGCAGAAGTGGCAACTGATCGTCAATATCGCAATCGCCTGGCGAGCGAGAGGCTTGACTTAGCCGTGTTTGGCGGTTTTTTGATGGATCAGGGCCGCCGCGGTTGGAGGTCACCCCCTAACCGGTTAATCTTGGTGCTTCACATTCTTGAACTTCCACGGGAATCCGCTCGGGTGATCAAACCGCTATTGCTGATACGACGTCGTTTTACCTCGATCCGTTGGCGCACTCGAGTGACGCTCTGGGCCGCCGCCACCCTCGCGGGCCTGCTGGTGGTGATGTTTGCTCGACTGGCCGACCTGGCATTGACGCAATTTGCCCAACAGACCGCCGAACGCCCTTGGCTGCCGTTCATTTACACGCCTCTGGTCGGCATGCTCGTGGTATGGATGACCACGCGGTTCTTTGAAGGCGCCCAAGGCAGCGGCATTCCCCAGGTCATCGCGGCCACACGTCTTGCTCATCAAGGCAAACCCCTTGGCAAGCTGATATCGCTGCGTATTGCGTTCGCCAAGATAGGCCTCGGCACCCTGGCACTGACCGGTGGTTTTTCTGCCGGGCGCGAGGGGCCTTCGGTTCAGGTTGCCGCCTCGATCATGCACTTCTTTCACCGTTACCTGCCCAATGCACGAATCATCCGTCCCGAGGATCTCATCCTGGCCGGTGGCGCTGCAGGCATCGCGGCGGCGTTCAATACGCCTCTGGCCGGTGTCGCCTTTGCGGTGGAGGAGTTGGGGCGCAAGCTGGAAACCCGTACCAGCGGGGTATTGCTCAGCACGATCATCCTGTCAGGGATGGTCGCTATCGCCTTGCAGGGCAATTACAACTACTTCGGCCATTTCGACGTTCAGGGCATCAATCTGGATATTGTGGTGCCGGTGCTGGCAAGCGGAATCGGCTGCGGTCTACTGGGTGGGCTGTTCAGCCGGATGCTCCTGTGGCCGCAACGGCATCATCGATTTGTGGTCTGGGAGTGGCGCCGCATGCATCCGGTCTGGTTCGCCGGTGCGTGTGGATTGATCGTGGCAATACTGGGCTGGCTCAGCGGCGGGATGTCATTTGGCAGTGGTTACGGGGTGACGTCGCAGATCATTGCGTCGGATGTCGGCCTGCCCTGGCACGCGCCGATCACGCGTTTTCTTGCGACCGTGGTGACTTATTTTTCCGGTATCCCGGGCGGTATTTTTGCCCCATCCCTGGCGGTAGGGGCAGCGGTGGGGGCCAATGCTGCCGAATTCTTCCACTTGGCTGCGCAGCCGATCATTGCGCTGTGCATGGTCGGTTTCCTGGCGGCGGTCACGCAATCACCCATCACGTCCGCCATCATCGTTATGGAGATGATTGACAGCCATGGGATGGTGATCAGTCTCATGGCGGTCGCGCTGATTGCCAAAGCGGTCAGTACAAGGATGGGCCCCGAGTTGTATCAGCAGTTGGCACGGGGCTTTCTGCAATCATCAACGGTGAAACCGCCGGTCGACAAAGCCAATCAGTAGTCAGGAACGTTCTCGTGCAATAGCTCCCCGGCCGATGCTCGCAGCCGTTCTTTGTCCTCCTTGAGCGTGAGTGCATGGTCTGCCCGCTGGAGTAATAGGATCGCGTGCCGGGTACAGGCGCTTTTGAACAACACCGGGTTGATCTGCGCGAGGCTGACAAGGGTCTTCATCATCCGAAGATCGACCTCGAGCAGGGCCGCCCCATCCCGGGCAATCGGCGCGAAAAAGTCATCGAACAGATCGTCGACCACCAGACCGCGCAGGTAAACCTGCTCGCAATCTGAATGGACCTTGGCCACGGGGTCTTGTGGTGTGCCCCAGCAAGTAAAGCTTCTGAGTCCGCGGCCAATCACGTCAATCGCCGTGCCGGGATCGTTGACCGCTGGCGACAGGGCCCGTGAGGCGATCTCTGACAGCACCGACAGCCCAAACCGGGGGTCGTGTTCAAAGGTGCGCCGCACGCCTATGGTCAGGGCCGCGAGGATCTTCTCGTTGCAGGCATGCTGCTCATCGACGCGCTCAGTGTTCAAACTCACGATCCGGGCGAGCGGCATGCCCAGGTGAACAAAACTCCCCGGAAGCACCTCCAGAAAAAGCTGTATCTCGCAAGCCTTGGCGACGGCGCCCAACGCGTTTACATCGATGTGCTGCACATACCCGGTTTGCTGACATTGCAGCGCATAGGCGCTGGAGGGAATGCTCGTGACGTCAGGGTAGGGCGCACCGCCCAAGTGAGGCCATTGCACGCGATTGTCTATTGCGTCGATAGTCGCCTGTTCGACACGATCGATGGTTTCGCCCACCCGCCCAAGCTTGGAAAGATGATCGATCCAGCGCAGCAGGGTGTAGACAATCAGAATCACGACGGCAATCGTCACTGCAAACAGCAAGACCCTTCCTTGCCTGCCGTAAGCCCCTGTACTCAAGGCGATGATCCCCACGAGGCTGAACAGAAATGAGCCGATGAAGGTTGCGAGGGCATTTTGTGTTGTGGTGTCTTCCATCACCAGCGTGGTGGCGCGGGGCGTGACGCCGCTGCTGGCCGCACCGTAGGCGGTGACCATCGTGCTTAGAGAAAAGGTGGTCACTGCCAGCATGCTTGAGGCGATGATGCCCAGTATCTTGTCGACGGCGTCGGCGCCAATACGTGCAGGCAGTGAGGCGGGAATGTAGTCCTTGAAGACAACGGCGAGCAACGCCGTTGCCACGCCCAGTAAGGAAAACAGGCTAGCTCTGAACCACAGCCGTTTGGTCAGTTGTTGTAACAGCCAGCGCCAGCGAGCGATCATTTTTCATACCTTTGAATAGTGGTGTGATCAATCTTCAGGTTCCGGTCAGTAAAGACCGCAAGATCACGACCCATGATTGAGTTCCCATGGGTACGGATGGTTCATCCAACAGTCGCCCTGAGCACAATAATTGGGATAAAACCGGGGAGATAATAAAGTTTTGAGGTGGCCGCCCCCCTTAATCGGCGAGAATCACGCCAACGCATTGTGATCCTGCTGATCGCACTTAGAATGGCGGGTCCCGGAGGCTGAGCCTCCGATACCGCGCGGCACTCATATTTCAGGTTAGTTCTATGTCCATAGCGGCAATACGGCTTATTGGCTTCATTTTGGGTATTTTTCTTATCACGCTGGCTGTCAGTATGGCCATCCCCATGCTGACGTTAGTGCTCTATGACCGCAGCGACGATCTGTCAGCCTTTCTCTGGTCCAGTCTGATTACCTTCATCTGCGGTCTTTTGCTGATCGTGCGCGGGCGCCCGGAGACGGCACAACTTCGTCCCCGGGATATGTACTTGCTCACGACCGGCAGTTGGGTGGTGGTGTGTACCTTCGCCGCGTTGCCAATGGTCTTTATCAGCCACATCAGTTACACCGACGCTTTTTTTGAAACCATGTCCGGTATCACAACCACCGGCTCAACCGTTCTGAGTGGCTTGGATACGGCCTCGCCGGGTTTGTTGATCTGGCGTTCGATGCTGCAGTGGCTGGGCGGCATCGGCTTTATCGGTATGGCCGTGGCGATCCTTCCGCTGCTGCGAGTGGGGGGCATGCGTCTTTTCCAGACTGAATCCTCGGACTGGTCGGAGAAGGTCACTCCGCGCTCTCATGTGGCTGCCAAGTACATCCTCTTCCTTTACCTGGGGCTTACCGGGGCCGGCGCACTTGCGCTCTGGATCGCCGGGATGACGCCGTTTGAAGCGATCAACCACGCCATGTCGATGATCTCCACCGGGGGATTCTCAACCTCGGACGCCTCACTTGGGCATTGGACGCAGCCCGCGATTCACTGGGTGGCGGTGGTGATCATGATTCTGGGCAGTCTGCCCTTTACCTTGTATGTCGCGACCTTGCGTGGTCATCGACGTGCGCTGCTCAAGGATCATCAGGTACGCGGTTTTATCGGATTCTTGATCGTCACCTGGCTGGCGGTGGGGACCTGGCTGTGCTTTAACAGCGACTACGGATGGTGGAATGCCCTGCGTATCGTGGCTGTCAATGTGACCTCGGTCGTCACCACCACGGGTGTTGCATTGGGTGATTACACCCTATGGGGCAGCTTCGCCGTTCTGCTCTTTTTCTACCTGACCTTCGTCGGCGGATGTTCAGGCTCCACGGCGGGCGGGCTGAAGATTTTCCGTTTTCAAGTGGCTGCCACGTTGCTGGTCAGCAGCTTGAAACAACTGATTCACCCTCGTGCCGTGATTCAAAAGAAGTACAACGGTCACCCCATCGATGAGGAAATCTTGCGTTCGCTTTTGACCTTCTCGTTTTTTTTCACCATTACCATTGCCGCCATCGCTTTGGGCCTGGCCCTTATCGGGCTTGACTGGACAACAGCTTTGAGCGGCGCAGCGACGGCAGTGTGTAACGTCGGGCCTGGGCTTGGCACGATCATTGGTCCGGCGGGTAATTTCGAATCATTGCCTGACGCTGCCAAATGGCTATTGACCATAGGAATGCTCCTCGGACGGCTGGAAATCCTGACGGTGCTGGTGCTCATAACGCCAGTGTTCTGGAGATATTGACCGTCGATGTCATGGCTCACGAAGGTGGGACGCGACGTGATCACTGCCAAAGGTTGAACAACGTGACTGGATATGGTCTGGTAAGCGCTGTCTTCAGCGCGCCAGACCCCATAGGCAGGTGCCAGGCTCAGTCATCTTTTTCTTGATCATCTCCGAGGTTCCATGCAAATCGAGTTACAGGAGATTCGCGACCACCTTCATCGTTTCCCTCCCTTTGATCAGTTGCCTCAGGAGTCGCTGGACGCAATCGCCCGGCGTATCGACGTCAGCTATTTCAAGGCCGGCAGCGAAATTCTTGTGGCCGGCGCCGTCATTCAGGATTTGCACTACGTGCGCAGCGGCGCCGTGGAGATTTATCGGCGCAACGGCGATCTCTATAACCGCCTCGTCGAGGGCGATATCTTCGGGCAGGCGGGTTTATTACGCAGCAACAAAGTTCGTTTTCCCGCAAGAGCTCTGGAAGACAGCCTGATCTACTTTATTCCCGCCGATATGTTTGCAGACTTGTGCGCGCAGCATGACGCGTTCGCTGACTTCGTCGAGGCTGAAGGTCACTCAAGGCTACAGACCGCCGTCGAGGCACAGGGCCGCGCGAGTGAGCTGATCCAGTTGAAATGCCGCGCTTTGATATCGCGTGAACTGGTGTGGGTGAGCAGCGACACTTCAGTTCATGAAGCCGCGAAAGTGATGACCGAGCAAAGCGTTTCTTGCGTCGTGGTCATGGGGCCTGAGGGGCCGCAAGCGCAAATGGTCGGCATTGTCACCGACCGCGATCTGCGCACTCGGGTGGTGGCAGAGGGACGAAGTGACAGCGCTACCTGCATCAGCGAAATCATGTCGACCGATCCGGCGGCAATTCAGGCCGATGACTCGGTATTCGAGGCCATGCTGGTCATGTTGCGACGCAATATCCATCACCTTCCGGTCGCCTCTAAAGGCAAGACCTTGGGTCTGATCAATCTGTCGGACATCATCCGGTACGAATCCCAAAGCAGCTTGTACCTGGTCAACCGGATCTCCAATCAAACCTCAGTCGAGGGCCTGCGATCACTGTTGCGTGATCTGCGCGCGACCTACATCCGCATGGTGCGTGACGGCGCTACAGCGCACATGATTGGCAGCGCGATTGCAGGTGTTGGCCGTGCCTTCACTCAGCGTTTGATCGAGTTGGCGGAAAAACAGCTAGGGCCACCCCCCGTGCCGTATTGCTTCATGGCGTTGGGTTCGATGGCCCGAGACGAGCAGCTGCTGGTGACCGACCAGGACAATGCCCTAGTACTCGATGATCGATTCGACCCCGTTCAGCATGATGAATACTTCAAGCGCCTGGCCACATTTGTCAGCGATGGCCTGGCCGCCTGCGGTTATAGCTACTGCAAGGGTGGAATCATGGCCACCAACGATCAATGGCGGCAACCGTTACGCGTCTGGCGCGCGTACTTTGAGCAATGGATCGAAAAGCCCAATCCGGCCACCTTGCTTAACAGCTGTATTTTTTTCGATCTGGACGGGGTCTACGGTCAACTGGAGTTAGTGCAGGAGCTCAAGAATTTGTGCGCCAGTAAATCCAGTACCAACCCAGGGTTTCTCCATGCCCTGGCCCGGATCGCACTTAATCGGACGCCGCCGCTGGGCTTTTTCCGCACGTTCGTGGTGGAAACAGACGGCCGGCAGAAGGGCATCATCAACCTCAAGGGCCGAGGCACTGCGCCGCTGACTGACCTTATTCGCATCCACGCCCTTGCTTGCGCAAGCACGGCGCAAAACTCCTTTGATCGCCTCGATGCCATCAGCAATACCCAGCTCATGCCACCGGACGCATTGATGCACCTGCGTTACGCTCTGGAGTTCCTGTCCATGGTCCGGATCCGGCACCAGGCCGATGCGCTGGAGCAAGGAACCCTGCCCGACAACTACATCGAGCCGGAGCGGTTTTCCACCAGCGAACGGCATAACCTCAAAGATGCATTTCAGGTCTTGAGCAACGCGCAGAATTTCTTGCGATTCCGCTACCCACTCAAGGGGCGTCAATCGTAATGAACACCGTAAAAGTCGATCGACAGTTCGAGAAAATAGACTGGGCTGCAAGGTTTCAGGTATTGGCAGAGGGCGCTTGCCATCCCCATCTGAAGACGTTCTATCAGGCCGGGGCTGTGCCGGCACAGACCTCAATAGAGCAGGTGCAACTGCTGGCGATGGACATTGAAACGACCGGTCTTGATGCCCAGGCCCACAGCATCGTCAGCATTGGCCTGATCCCGTTCACGCTGCAGCGGATACATTGCGGTCAGGCGTTGTATTGGGTCATACAACCGCCGTCAGAGCTTAACGACCAGTCGGTGACTTTCCACCACATCACCCACACCGATATTGTGGACGCCCCGCGACTTTCCGAGATCGTCGGGGCGTTGCTGGAAGCCATGGCCGGTAAAGTCATGGTCGTGCATTACCGAAACATCGAGCGGGGTTTCCTCGATCAGGCGCTTCGCCTTCTGTTGGGGGAGGGCGTGCAATTTCCGGTGATCGACACGATGCAGCTGGAAGCACGCATGCATCGACAAAAGCGAACCTGGCTCGACCGGCTGCTGCGCCGGCCCAGGCGTTCAATAAGGCTGGCCGACAGTCGCGCGCGCTACCACCTGCCGGCTTACCACGCGCACCATGCCTTGACCGATGCCCTGGCGGCCGCCGAACTGTTGCAGGCACAAATCGCCAACCACTATTCACCGTCGACGCCGATTGAGGCGCTGTGGAACTGAGGTCGCCTCTCAATCTTTGAGCTGTCGATTAATGGCCTATCAGCGTGTCAATGCCATCCGGCTTGTCGTGCACGCCGAATCGATCCACGAGCGTGGCTGTCGCCCGGTTCATGCCAATCACATCGACTTCAATGCCTTCACGACGAAGCTTGAGTACCACTTTGTCCAAGGCCGCGACGGCGGTGATGTCCCACAAATGCGCTTCGCGCAGATCGATGGTGAGCGTTTCGAGCTGTTCATTGAGGTCGAACGCGTTGGCAAAGCGATCTGCCGAGCCGAAGAAAACTTGCCCCGTCACATAGTACGTACGGTGACGATGCTCAGGATCACGTTTTGAGGAGATGTCCAGGTAGTGGGCAATCTTGTTGGCGAAGAACATCGCGGCCAGCAATGTCCCGGCGATCACACCAAAGGCCAGGTTGTGGGTGGCAACGACGACGATCACGGTCACGACCATTACCACGTTCGTGGACAGCGGGTATTGCTTGAGGTTGCGAATGGAGCCCCAACTGAACGTGCTGATCGACACCATGATCATCACCGCCACCAGTGCGGCCATCGGAATGCGCGCCAGCCAGTCACCCAGGAAGAGCATCATGATCAGCAACAACACGCCCGCGCTGAGCGTCGACAGGCGAGTGCGGCCGCCGGACTTCACGTTGATCATCGACTGGCCAATCATGGCGCAACCGGCCATACCGCCAATCAGCCCACTCACGATATTGGCAACGCCCTGACCTTTGCATTCGCGGCTCTTGTCGCTGGACGTATCGGTCAGATCATCGACGATCGTGGCGGTCATCATCGATTCCAGCAGACCCACCACCGCCAGCGCGGCGGAATAAGGCAGCACGATGAGTAGGGTGTTCAGATTCAGCGGCACCTCAGGCCACATGAAGATCGGCAGGCTGTCCGGCAGCGACCCCATGTCGCCGACAGTATGGATATTGAGCCCCATCGACACGGAAATCGCGGTAAGCACCAGGATGCACACCAAAGGCGAGGGCAGCACCTTACCCACGACCGGTAATAGTGGGAACAGGTAAATGATCGCCAAACCTGCAGCCGTCATTGCATAGACAGGCCAGGTGACGCCGGTGAGTTCCGGTAGTTGCGCCATGAAAATGAGGATCGCCAGTGCATTGACGAATCCGGTCACGACCGAGCGCGAAACGAAGCGCATCAGCTCGCCTAGTCGCAGGTAACCGGCAATGACCTGCAAGACGCCGCAGAGGAGCGTGGCAACCAGCAAATATTGCAGACCGTGATCCTTGACCAGATTGACCATCAGCAATGCCATGGCGCCGGTGGCCGCAGAGATCATCGCCGGGCGACCGCCGACAAAGGCGATGACGGTACAGATACAGAAAGAAGCATAGAGGCCAACCTTGGGGTCGACTCCGGCAATGATGGAGAAGGCGATAGCCTCGGGAATGAGCGCTAGCGCAACGACGAGACCCGCCAGTACATCCGCCCGGATGTTTGATAGCCAAGCGGCTTTGATATTCTCAAGCATTCATTTACCCATATCAGGCACGTCATGACCCGTAGCTCAGAGCGCTGAGCCATGCAGGCGTGGCTGTATCCAGTTGGTTGTGGGTTTGCTACGGCAAAAATTGCGTGCAGCAGAGTTGGACCGCAGCAGGGAGGCGGGCCGGTTTTTGCTCGATCACTGCATCAACGGTGCTGTTCAGCGGCCATGTTGGCCGTCTCGGGCGCCTTGGCATCCGGTAATGAAGCGACATAAACAGTGCGCGAAGGGAACGCAAAACTCACACCCAGTTCGGCAAAAGCGTCCATCATCCCCAGGTTTATGTCTTGCTGAACATCCATGTAAACGTTGTAGCTGGGATCAAGCACGATATACACCGTTTCGAACTCCAGGGCGCTATCGCCGAAACTGCGGAAGTGCGAGCGGTCGAACCGCGCCAGCTTTTGCGCTTTGATGATTTTCTCGATCCGCTGCGGTACTTCCTTGACCTGTTGGGCAGAGCAGTCGTAGGTCAGGCCAACCTCAAACACAATGCGGCGCTCTTGCAGGCGTTTATAGTTTTGTATGGTGCTGCCGATCATTTGCGCATTCGCCATCACGATCTGCTCGCCACCGAGGCTGCGGATCCGTGTGGTTTTCAGACCGACATGTTCGACCGTACCGGACAGCGAGCCGACGACAATAAAGTCGCCCACTTCAAAAGGCTTGTCGACCGCGATGGAGAGAGAGGCGAATACGTCTCCAAGGATGTTCTGCACCGCTAACGCAATCGCAATACCGCCCACGCCAAGGCTGGCAACGAAGGCGGTGATGTTCACCCCGACGTTTGACAGCATTGCCATGACCACGACGACCCACAGAAATACTTTCGCACCCCATAGGCTGAGCGTTGCCAAGGCACTGGCCTGGAAAGTCTCGGCAGAGCCATGGCGTCGAAAATAACGTGCTAGCGCCAGTGCAATCGCACGGTTCGCCCAAAGGCCCGCTTGCAAGGCGGCCACCACGAACCACAGGCTGCTGACACGCCCCAGCCAGCGCTCAGGCAAATCAAGAAAGCCGATGCCGATAAGGACCGAGGCTAAAAACAAAAGGGTGTTGCTGGTAACCGAAAGCACTTCGAGCGCGATGTGACTGAGGTCAGCGTTGGGTAGCGAGGATCTCTTTCGGATTTTCTTGAGGGCAAATCGAATGGCCGTTCTGGCCAGAATGAAGCTGAGGACTGTTGCCAGGAGCGCCAGTAGCCAATGCCCTAAAGCGATCCCCAGAAAACTGTAATTTACAAAGAGGTCAATTGTGTTTTGTAGCATGCAGGTCTCCAGTAAAGCCCTGCGAGACATGTAATCGAACAACCAAATCACAGTCTCGCAGGTAAATCGAACTTACCTATCCATTTGAAAGCAATGACGCATCAGGATCGGGGTTCAGACAGCAGTCCTTTGACCAGAGAGATACATCCCACCATCAGCACAATAGCGAAAGGCAGACCGGTGGAGACCGCCATGGCCTGTAGCGCCACCAAACCACCGCCGAGCAGCAACGCGATAGCAATCACACCTTCGATCACAGCCCAGAAAACACGCTGCGGAACAGGTGCGTCGACCTTGCCACCCGCGGTAATGGTGTCGATCACCAGCGAGCCGGAGTCCGAGGAGGTAATGAAAAACACGATGACAAGAACAATGCCCAGGAATGAAGTGATTTCCTTGAGCGGCAAATGCCCCAGCATGGCGAACAGCTTCAGTTCGAGGACGGCATCTTTAACGCCCACAAAACCTTGAACGGTCGCTTGATCAATCGCCGTTCCGCCGAACGTCGTCATCCACAGTACCGAAACCACAGTAGGCACCAGCAGAACGGAGATCAGGAACTCTCGTACGGTACGACCACGGCTCACCCGGGCAATGAACATCCCGACAAAAGGCGACCAACTGATCCACCACGCCCAGTAGAACGCCGTCCAGCCTTCGGTGAACTCAGTGTCGGTTCGTCCAAAAGGATTGGAAAGGGCGGGCAGATACTCGGCATAACTCACCAGGTTTTTGAAAAAACCCGTGAAGATGGCCAGGGTAGGGCCCACGACAATGATGAACCCGAGCAGAAGCAAGGCCAGGCCCATGTTGATCTGGGACAGCACCTTGACGCCCTTGTCCAGGCCGGCAAGCACCGACCACAACGCGACCATGGTAATGCCGATGATCAGCAGTACTTTGCTGAGATTCGTCGACTTGATGCCAAAGAGATATTCGATCCCCGCTGCGGCCTGTTCCGCGCCGATGCCCAGGGACGTCGCCAACCCGAACAGTGTCGCGAATACCGCGAGGATATCGATGATATGCCCCGGCCAGCCCCAGACCCGTTCACCCAGCAATGGGTAAAAGATCGAACGGATCGACAGTGGCAAGCCTTTGTTATAGGAGAACAGCGCGAGCGACAGAGCAACAATCGCGTAAATCGCCCAAGGGTGCAGGCCCCAGTGGAAGATCGTCGTGGCCATGGCCAGTTCGGCTGAGCCTTTCATATCGCCTGCGGCACCACTCAGAGGTGCCCAGTCAGTACGAACCCCGTTGGCGTCGAGCGTGACGCCCCCCATCGAGGCCGCGTAGTGCGACATGGGTTCGGCAACGCCGTAGAACATCAGACCGATGCCCATGCCGGCAGCGAAGAGCATTGAAAACCAGCCCAGATACGTGTGATCAGGCTTGGCGTCGCGGCCGCCCAACCGAACCTTTCCCAGTGGCGAAACGATCAACGCCAGACACAGCACTACAAAGATGTTGGCGACGCTCATGAAGAACCAGGCCAAATGGCTGGTCAACCAGTTACGGATCGAACTGAAGAGTGGCTCTACTTCGTTTTGCAGTGCCAGCGTCAAGATGACGAAGAGCACGATCGTGGCTGCCGAGATGATGAAAACTTTGCCGTGGATATCGAGCGAGAACGAAAACTCACCTTTGATATTGTCTTGACCGATGACGTAGTCGGTATCGATCAGATTGGCTGCTCCGCTTGGAGCCGGGATGCCATCCTCACTGGCAGATTGAGAATTAGCTGGTAGATCATCCATAGGGTTTTTCCCCATGAGAGCCTCCTTGGTAGTGGCACGCTTGTGCGTGCGATGGTCTGTAGCCCCGCTGTTCCTATGTTTAAACGAGAAATTTGCCGCTCTATCCTAACAAGTTTTGACACAAATCCCGAAAATCCATCGAAATCTCCAATCAATATCGACGTAGAAACGAATAGATTTATCCAGACACCTATACGTCGACAGATATATCTACTCATCGTTCGCTTTCGCATACTCGCGCTGCTGCCGGCCAGGCGAGCGAACGCGGCACTCGATGTGAACCCGGTGTTCGATGCCATCATCGATCAGCAACAGTGCATCTTCTTCAACGCGCTGGTCGTCAAGCGTCATTGAGGTGGTGTCTGTCGTGCCTTGATTGATTTGGAAATGGTACTGGGTTGCACCGAAGCGGTAGGTCAGCGTAAACCCGGGCCAATCCTGCGGGATCAACGGCTCGATCCTGAGCGTGTTGCCACTGCGTTGCAGGCCGAGCAGTGACTCCACCCCCAAGCGGTACATCCAGCCCGCCGAGCCGGTATACCACGTCCAGCCGCCCCGTCCGGCGTGGGGGGCTTTGGCGTAAACATCGGCGGCCATCACGTAGGGCTCGACTTTGTAGGTCTCGATCCTGGCGTTGTTGAGCGGGTCGGCGGGGTTGATCAGGTTCAGCAATTCCCAGGCTTTTTCGGTATCGCCCAATTGAGCAAATGCCATTGCCGCCCAGATTGCGGCGTGGGTGTATTGTCCGCCGTTCTCTCGCACACCTGGCACATAGCCCTTGATATAACCGGGGTCTTGTTCGCCTTTGTCAAACGGCGGATCAAGCAGTAACACGGCGCGAATTTCCGGTTTTACCAAGTGCTGATCCAGTGCTCGCATGGCCAGGCGCTGACGGTTTGCCGAACCCACACCCGACAGGACTGACCAGCTCTGGGCGATGGAGTCGATGCGGCAATCATCGTTGATCGATGAGCCCAATGGCTGGCCATCATCAAACCATGCACGGCGATACCAGGCGCCGTCCCACGCCGCTTTCTCCAGATGGTCACTGAGCAGCCTGGCATTTTCGTTACAGCGCTGCGCAAAGTCATCATCACCGTAGCGCTGCGCGACGGCGGCGAAACGCTTGAGCACATCGCAAGAAAAGAAGCCCAGCCACACACTTTCGCCTTCGCCGAGATAACCGACTCGGTTCATTCCGTCGTTCCAGTCGCCGCTCCCCATCAACGGCAATCCGTGCCTGCCACGGGGCAAACTGTGCTCGATAGCGCGAACACAATGGCGATAAAGTGGCTCGCGCAAGTCCGACACGCCCGGCAAGTCGTAATAGGACTCCTCGCCACTGTTCAATTGGCGGCCTTCCAGAAATCCGGCAGACTCGTCCAGCACAGACAGGTCACCGGTTATTTCCACATAGCGGTTGGTGGCCGCCACCAGCCACAGGAAATCGTCCGAGCAGGCCGTGCGCACACCGCGATTGAGCGGTGGATGCCACCAGTGCTGAACATCACCGCTCTGGTACTGATGATTGGCGCACAGCAATAAATGCGCGCGCACCGTTGCAGGGTCTGCGTGAATCATGGCCATGCTGTCTTGCAACTGATCGCGAAATCCGATGGCACCACCCGATTGGTAATAGCCACTGCGGGCCAGGAAGCGGCAGGCAATGACCTGGTACATCAGCCAGCCATTGAGCATCACGTTCAGCCCGGCTAACGGTGTCTTCACCTGGATTACCGAAAGCAGCGAGCGCCAGTGCTCTCGAACGTTCTTTAACTGTGTGGCGGCAGCCTGGGCGCCCCGGTAGCTCTGCACCAATTGAGTCGCCGCTTGTGCGTTCTTCTCTGCGCCCATGCGCAGAATCACTTCTGAGCTTTCCCCGGGCGCGAGTGTCACGGCTATTTGAATCGCCGCACAAGGATCCAGGCCTCCGCCGGTGCGCCCGGACAGTCCTGCATGCCGCATGGCGGCGGGGGATTGCAGAGTGCCGCTGCGGCCAATGAACTCGCTGCGATCGCCGGTGATGGTGTGGTCAATGGTGTCGGTGTCAAAGAACGCCACACGCTCACCGAATTCGACCGAGTAAGCGTTCCGGGCGAATAACGCACCGCTGACCGGATCGGATTGTGTCACCACATGCATCGCTGACTTGCTGCGCAAATCCCCCAGTACCCACTCGACGTAACCCGTCACCGTGAGTGTTCGGGTGCGTGTGGACATGTTGCGCACCACCAGCCGTGAGAATTTGATCGGTGCATCAAGTGCGACATACACCCACAACTCTGTTTTGACTCCGTCGCCCTCACGCTCGAAAACGCTGTATCCGAAGCCGTGGCGCGTTTGATAGTGACCCGCGCCAGGGCAGGGCTGGGGAGTGGCTGACCAGAAATGCCCGGTTTCCTCATCGCGCAAATAGATGACTTCGCCGCTGGGATCGGAAACCGGGTCGTTGTGCCAGGGTGTGAGCCGGTATTCATGCGCGTTTTGCGCCCAGGTGTAGGCACTGCCGGACTCGGATATCACAGTGCCCAGTTGTGCGTTCGCGATGACATTGGCCCAAGGGGCCGGAGTGGGCGTGGAGGCTGTCGAGTTGATCACGTATTCGCAGCCATCCTCACTGAAACCGCCATAGGCGTTGTCCAGTATTAGCGCAGGAGGGATTGGCGCAAGCCGCTTTGCCGCTGCAGAGGGTCGGTACTGACGTGTCGCCACGAATGGAGCGTAGACCGGTGCTACGCGTCGGCGGTTGATTTGTTCGCCAATAGACCCCAACCCTTCGCTGATCAGCAACCGAGCGGCAGACAGGAACAGCACGCGATCTTCGTTCGACATCTGTTGGGCGCTACGCACGAAAATCCCGCCCGGACGGTCCATCAGCGTGGCTTCGCTGCCGGAGCTGACAAGTCCCATGATCGCGTCCTGCAGTTGCTGGCGGTAGCCGCTCTGATCTTCGTTCCAGATCAACAGATCCACCACCAGGCCTTTCTGACGCCAGTACGCATGGGCCTGAATCATCTTCTGGACCCACTCGAAATTATCCAGGCTTTTGACGCGCAAGAGCACGATGGGCAGATCTCCGGAAATCGACTGCCCCCACAGTCCCTGCTGGTTGCGTCGATTGCTCATCAATATGGCGCTGTCTGCGCGCAATGCGGCGTTGGCGTAGAGCAGCGAAGCGGCCATCTGCTCAAACAACCGGGCGTCTGCGGGTGAAGCGTTGAGCTGGCGCAACAGAACCTGACTGTGGGTCCATGACAAATCGAAGACCCTGTCGGCCAGGTGCCGATCGCGATATTTGTTGATCAGCGCGATGCAGTCGTCTCGGTTGTCAGCCACGCCCGTTACAAGGTCGATGGTGGCCTGTTGGCCTGGTTGCAGTGTGATACGGCAGCGGATTGCCACGATCGGATCAAGCACCGCGCCTTGACTGCCCGATAGCTGTTCACATCCAGGCGCCAAAGCGGCGGGTGCACTCAGGTCCAGCCCTCGACCGATGAAGCGGGCGCGGTCGGTTTCGTAGGAAATCGAATCGATATGAACCCCGTGCGCCGCCAACAGATGACACATCCACGGCGTGGGCTCAACGCTGGACCGAGGCCGGCGACTGCAAAGGATGGCTTGCAGCGGCAACAGCAACTCGGTTTGTACGAACAACTTGCTGAACGCCGGATGCATGGCATCGGTATCAGGCGCGGCCAGCACCACTTCAGCGTAGGTGGTGATCTCGAATTTCCTGGCAGAAGTGCCACGGTTGGTGATGCGCAGCCGTCGTAGCTCGATGTCGTCCTCTGGCGAAACGACGATTTCCATGTGAGAGTCGTAATCCATTTCCAGCGCGCGATATTCCGCACGAGCGTCGCTGAAAATGGCCTCCTGACTCTCTGTTCGGCGCAAAGTGGGTTGAAACGCCGTCGACCAGAACTCGCCGCTGGCGATGTCCCGCAAATAACAGAACGTGCCCCCATTATCTTGCGTGATGTCCTCGCGCCAACGCGTCACGGCCATGTCGCTACGGCGACTGTAGCCGCCGCCGACACTGCTGAGCATCACATGGTAGTTGCCGTTCGAGAGCAATTGAACGGCGGTGCGCTTATGCCCTGGATGGGCAAAAAAACGCAGTGTGTTGTCCTGGTTGAGACCTTTGTCACCCACGGCTGTCGGTTGTTCGGTTTGCAGATAAGGCTCTGCGGTCTTGGGGACGCGCTCTTGCAACAACAGCAGGGCCGATCGCAATGCCGGGTCGGACTCGAAACGACGTTGCATCGGCTGGTTGAGCAGTACGCTCGTCAAGGCGAGCAGGCTCATGCCTTGATGGTGAGCCATGAACGATTGCACCAAGGCGAACCGCTGGCCTCGCGGCAATCGGGCTTCGGTGTAGTCAACGGCTTCGTAAAGTCCGAAACGTCCCGCCGCCCCCTGACTCGCCAGGCGTTGCAGGTTTTTGCAGGCCGCCTCGGGATTTACCATCAGCGCCAGGGCACTGGCGTAGGGCGCTATCACCACGTCTTCGCTCAAGCCGCGCTTTAGGCCCAGCGCCTGCACGCCAAACGCTCGGTATTGGTAATTGAAGTGGGTATCGAGCATGTAGTAGCCCGACTCCGATACGCCCCAAGGGATGCCCAGGCCTTTGCCTTGTTCGATCTGTAGAGTGACGGCGGCACGACAAGTCTGGTCGAGCAGACTGCCGTCATAGTTGGGCATGACCAGCAACGGCATCAGGTATTCGAACATCGATCCGGACCAGGACATCAGGGTCGGTACGCCGGCATAGACGCCTAACAATCGGCCCAGGGTAAACCAGGCCCGTTGGGGTATTTGGCTCTGAGCAATCACCACGAAATTGGTCAGGCGCACCTCGGAGGCCAGCAGGTCGTAGTAGCCGGTGTCCAGGCGACGTTCTTCAGCGTTGTAGCCGATGAAGAACAAATCGCGGTTGCTGTCAAAGAGCAACGAGAAATCCATCTGCGCGAGGTCGCCGCTCAGCTCGATCAACCGGTCCAGGACGCTGATGGCCTCGCCGGCGTGTTTACGTACCGCCTCAATACAATCATGGTGTTCGGCGGACCAGTCGTCACGGTTGAGCCGGGCCAGTTGCCTTAGCGTTTGGCTGAACGGTTCGTGGTTGCTGAGTGGCGCAGGCAGTTGATAGCGAACAAGTGTCGCAATCCAGTCGTCGCATTGAGCGGTGAACACACGCTGCCAGTAGGCGCTTTCGTCATCGGCGTTTGCCTGCGTGGCGGCGGCGATGGCCCTAGCCGTTTGCAAGTGATCCAGCAAGGCGTGGGGTTCGGTGGTTTGCGCGGCGCGCTCAAGGACCGGGCTTAGCTGATCACACAGCGCTTTCGTACCTTGGGTTTCAGCCAGTGTGTTCAACGTGTCTTGCAGGCCCTTAATGACGCAAAGGCCGAAGAGTGGTTGATCCGGCAGTTGCACCAGGCCCGCCCGCAAAGTGAGTAACAAGCCCGCCAGGTTGCCGCTGTCCACCGTCGAGATGTATTGCGGCCTCAGTGGCTGGCAGGTCTGCGTGTCGTACCAGTTGTAGAAATGCTGCCGGTGACGCTCCAGCGCATTCATGCTGTCCAATGAGGCGGCCAAGCGTTGCAACAGGCGATCGGTACTTAAATAACCGAAGTCGTGGGCCGCCAGGTGGGCGAGCAGCGCCATGCCCATATTGGTGGGGGAGGTGCGGTGTGCAATCGCCGCTTTAGGTTCTTCTTGAATATTGTCCGGCGGTAACCAGTTGTCCTGCGGGCCTACGTACTCATCGAAAAACGCCCAGGTTCGACGGGCCAGCACCCGCAAAAAGTTCAACGACTCGGGCGAAGGGGTGAATGCCGCGTGCTCAGGTTTGGCGCTCAGGCGCCAGGCGATCCATGGGCCGACCAACCAGGCCAGTAGCAGTGGGGCGGCAATGGCCAGCCTGAGCGGTTCAGTCAATAACCCGGCCAGCGCGATCAGCGCAAGCACTGGCCCAAACCACATCTCGCGGTAGAGTCCGGACAGCCGATTCGCCGAACTACGCTCCACCTCGCGGGACGGTTGCCATTGCAACAGCAAACGCCGGCTGAAAAACATCCGCCACAGCGAGCGCGCAATAGCGCCAGCGCTGTAGTACATCTCGAAAGGCAGCCAGGCGATGGTGGCGCAGACTTGTGCGAGGTCTTGTGCCAGCCCATCAAGAAGGGCTCTGAGGTACGCCCGATAAGGCACGTTCAGCGGCGGTTGCAGGACATCGGTAAGGGTTCTGAGCAACGGCTGGATGACGAGCAAACCGACCACCGCCAATGTCCAGGCCAAGGGCTCACTGCTGGCAAACCAGCCCCAGACCAGCATTGACAGCAACGCCAGTGGCTCCAGGCTGCGCCGCAGATTGTCGAGAATCTTCCAGCGCGCCATGACACCCAAGCGATTGCGCGTCCATTCACCTCGTGTATTGCGCGCCCAAGGGAGCAGCCATGGGACTAACTGCCAGTCACCACGGATCCAGCGATGCCTGCGTTTAATGTCGGCGCTGTAACGCGAGGGGTATTGCTCATACAACTGCACATCGCTGAGCAAACCCGAGCGTGCGTAGCAGCCTTCGATCAAGTCGTGGCTGAGTATCTGGTTATCGGGCAGGCAGCCTTCCAGCGCACAGGTAAAGGCATCCACATCATAGATGCCCTTGCCAATGAAAGACCCTTGCTGGAACAGATCCTGATAGATGTCCGACACCGCACGGGTGTAGGGGTCGACACCCCCGTCACAACCAAACAGCCGGGAATACAGGGTGCGTGGTGTGCTCGCCAGGCTGATGCCGACACGCGGCTGCAACAACGCGTAACCGGATACGATTTTTTCCTTGCCAGTGTCGAACAAGGGCCGGCTGAGTGGGTGCATCATGGCGGCCACACATTGGCGAGCAACATCCTGCGGCAGCAATGTGTCGGTATCCAGGGTCAGCACGTAACGCACGGACAGAAGGGGGCGTATGTCGCCGACAATCGTCGTGAAACGCGTCTCGCCCGTGCCACGCAGCAACGCATTGAGGTCATTGAGTTTGCCGCGCTTGCGTTCATGCCCCATCCACACCTGTTGGCCGGGATTCCAGCAACGCGATCGATGAAACAGGAAGAACCGGTCGACCGTGCCTTCAGCATATTTACGATTGAGCTGGTTGATCGCCTGAGCGGCGAGTGCCAGCAATTGTGCGTCGTGAACCTCGACCTCTTCTGGCGCATCGAGAAAATCAGTGAGCAAGGCGAAAAACAGATTGCCGTCACGATTGGCCAGGTACCTGACCTCAAGGCCTTCTACCAACTCCTCGACATCGGCACGCGTGGCGATGAGTGAAGGAATGGCTACCAGCGTGCGAGCTTCCTCAGGAATACCGCCGGCGTAGTCCATCTTCGGCAATATCGTGGGCAACAGGCTGAAGGTCACCAGCCAGTTGATCAGGCTGATGGCCAGGCGACTGGTCATGATCAGGCAGGGCACTGCCAGCGCCAGCAAGGCAACGTCGGGCAGTCCGTCGCGACTTGCAGATGCGAGCAATGGCAAGGCAAAAATCAGCGTGAGAACGCCAACCGGTGTCAGGTAAAACACCAAAGGAGAAAACTGCAGAAGGCGTTTCCAACGCTCATGCAGAGGCACTTTGGCGACAAGCCTTTGCTCAAGAGCACCGATTCCGGCGCCGATCAGGTAATACCCGATGTGGTTGTGCAGCGCACTGTCGAGTGCCGCGGCGTGCTGCTGTCCCGATAGATCCACGACGATCTGAGCCACCTGGATCTCTGAGCGATGGCTACGCCTGGCGAGCCGTTCGATCATGTGTCGATAACTGTCGCGGGTGGCGAAATCCATGAATGGGTAAACGGCGGCGGGGTCGTTCTTCAGGGTCTGTTCGACATGACTCATCGATTCGACGAACTCGCGCCAATTGGTGGCCGTCAGCAGACGCAGGCTTGCGATGCTATTGCTGATAGACACTTGGTCGGCAGACTGTTGCTGCGCGTCGAGGTGCACCTGACGCTCTGTGCTGGAGCCCGTTTCACCCAGTATTTGTTCGATCCAGTTGAGGGGCAGGGCGAGGGCCACACTCTGGCCCTGCAAGCGGCGGGCGAACTCGGCGACGAACGCAGCGCTCAATCGGGGTCCCGAATGGGCCATGTCGGCGACGGTCAGTACGACATTTTTTACATCGCGACCGGAGACCTCGATCAGACGTTCGGCCCAGTCGTCCGCCCTGTTTCGGTCGTCCGAATTTGCCATTACCCGTGACGCCACTCGGCGCAGGTTTTCGATCAATGCAAGGCGCACCATGATCGGGATCGCCCACAGTTCCCCCAGTGCCAGCGGCATGACGGTCTGATAAGCAACGATGAAGCGCCTGAGGCTCAACTCATCGAATCGGCCGTCGCCATGGGAGATCGTTTCCAGCGCAATGTCGTAGACCCTTGGAAGGCCCGCGGAAGGGCCGTTGGTCAGGCGTGGCAACTCTCGGCTATAGCCTTTGGGCAGATGCTTTCTGGCGGTACGAATGTGATCTTCAACGAGGAAGTAGTTGTCCAGTAACCACTCGGCGGCCGGGGTGACAGGCCGACTGGAAGACTGCGCCTGTGTCAGCGCGGTGCAACTGCGGTTGAGCACCACCTCATTGTCGTCCAGCCTGCCCAGTAGAGCGTCGCGGGAAGACACGGCACTGACCTGATGCTGGTTGGCCAGAGCGATGCCGTGACTGGCCATTTGGTCTGCATTGAACAGTTCGGCGCGCAGAATCGGCTCATAGGCGAACTTGAGACTGGGGAACTTGCCGGTTCGACAAAAGGCAGCCAAACGAGGTAACAACAGCCTGATGCGTGTCCCTATGCTGGTCATATTTCTCCTGATCTGAGACATGCGCGCGCACACCCGGATAACCGCGCGCGGTGCTGGGTCAACTGATGAGCAGGTGATTTTCTACACGATAGACACCGGGTACTGCCCAGGCTGTGTGTTCCACCGCTTTACGTTCGAGCCATCTGTTAACAGTGCCTTCGAGCGTTACTTGATTGCCATGAACCGTGACGTGAATCTTGCCGGCATCCAGTTCGGCACTTCGTGCCAAGGCTTCTTCGATAAGTGTTTTGATGTCTTGAATGCTGTCTTTAGGCTTTATCGCTAGGAAATTGTCGATGCCCACAATCCCTTGCAATTGTTGTATGAGCGCTTTCACGGCGTCTTTCTGGTATTGCCACTCCACGTTTCCCTCAATCGTTACCCACCCGTGCTGCACTTTGATGTGAATGGGTTCCTTGGAAATCGCCGTGTCCCAGCGGATCAGATCCAGGCAACGCGAGGCGATCACGCCATCATCGATAGTGTGAGCGCCGGACACCCGCACTTCGAGTTCCTCGGCCACAGCGACGACGCCTTTAACGCTCTGGACGGCGCGCTCAGCGGCGATTTTTTCAGCGTAAGTCCGCACATGCCCGCGGAGCACGACAACGCCGTTTTCGAGGGTGACACCGATAGCCGCAGCATCGATGTGCGGCAAAAATTCCAGCTCGTCCATAATGGTTCTGCGTAACGTCAGGTCATTCATCATCAATCCTTTTGGCGCTTGCCCGAAGCCACAGTGACCTCAAGAAAAACAGCCGTCTGTGCGTCAGCACACAGACGTGCTGCAACGACCTCGCGCACGCTGCCTGATCGTCTGCCAACACCACAAAGGAGCGTCGCGCCTTGAATCCTCACGGCATTGCCCCAGATGCACTGCTACAGGGCGGTCAAGCCCAACGAGCCTGCCGATGATGACTGACGTGGTGTTCCTGCTGGACGTCGACAACACGTTGCTGGACGGCGACAGCGTTGTCGCCGATTTTCACCGGCACTTGAAGGCGCAATTGGGTGACGTCCTTGCACAGCGATACTGGGCGGTCTTCAACGCGTTGCGCAAAGAGCTCGGCTATGTCGATTACCTGGGTGCCTTGCAGCGCTTTCGGCTGGAGATTGGGCAGGGCAGTGCGGATGAACAAAGACTGTTGTTGATGTCATCCTTCCTCATCGACTACCCGTTTGCCGATCGACTCTATCCCCACGCAATGGACGTCATCACGCATTTGGGCCTGTACGGTCTGACCGTAATCCTGTCCGACGGCGATGTGGTTTTACAGCCGCGCAAGTTACAGCGCTCAGGTCTGTGGCAGGCCATGGAGGGCCGTGCATTGGTCTATGTTCACAAGGAAAAGATGCTACAGGCCGTAGAACGCCACTATCCCGCCCGGCATTACGTGATGGTCGACGACAAGCTGGCGATTCTGGCGGCCATGAAGGCCATATGGGGTGAACGGTTGACCAGCGTTTTTGTGCGACAGGGCCATTACGCGATGGATCCGCGAATCATCGCCGCCCACCCGCAAGCCGATTTAACGATTGAGTGCATCGGCGATCTCGCCACGCTTGATCTCTCGCACCTGTGTCCGCCGGCTATGCGCCGATGATCAGGTTTACCGGGTTTTCCATGTCGACCGAGTAATCACCTTGCCGCGCCGCCCGGTTGCAGGCGGCGCGGTGCAGTAACGCACGTTGAGCTTGCGCAACTTTACCGGGGTCGCCGCCCCAGATCTCGAGGGCTGGCTGCTGGATTGCGCGCGCGAAAGAAAACGTCAACGCCCAAGGCAATCGCGACTTGAAGCGTCGGTTCATCGCGTTCAGCCGCGCAGAAGCCAACTCGGGACTCTGCCCGCCAGACAGGAACGCAATGCCCGCCACGGCGGCTGGCACGGCACGTAGCAGGGTCGTCACGGTGGCGTCGGCGACCTCGTCGACACTGTCCTGATGGCGGCAGCTCAGGCCCGGCAGGAGCATGTTCGGCTTCAACACCATGCCTTCAAGCAGCACGCCCTGTACCTGTAGCTGCTCGAAGACCTCGTGCAGCAGTTTTGCGCTGACGTCGGCACAATGTTGTAGCGAGTGATCACCCGTCATCAACACTTCAGGTTCGACCACGGGGACAAGCCCGGCCTCTTGGCAAAGGGCCGCGTAGCGCGCCAGTGCATGGGCGTTGGCCACGATGCACGCCGCACTAGGAAGATCGGCGCCCATTGAGATCACTGCGCGCCATTTAGCAAAGCGCGCACCGATGGCCGCATAGCCTTGCAAACGCTCACGCAAACCGTCCAACCCTTCGGTAATCCTTTCGCCGGGATGCCCCGCCAGTGCTTTCGCACCGGCATCAACCTTAATCCCGACCAGGATGCCGGCGTCAGTCAGCGCCTTCACGAACGGCGTGCCGTCGGTACACTTCTGGTGGATTGTTTCGTCGTAGAGAATGGCGCCGCCGATACTCTCGCACAGCCCCGGCGCCGTGATGAGCAGTTCACGCCAGGCCCGGCGCGACGCTTCAGACGGCGTAATGCCGAGTGCAGCGAAGCGGTCGTTGCAAGTCGGTGAACTTTCGTCCATCGCCAGCAGGCCCTTGCCGTTAGCCAGCATTTGGCGCGCCGTGTCGACAAGTTGCACAGCGTTCATGCGGGCGCCCCCCATTTCCAGTTACGAATCTGCGGCAGATCCTCGCCGTGCTCATTAATGTAGAGTTTGTGTTCGACCAGCTTGTCCCGTGCCATCTGCTTCAGATAAGCCCCCCGGCTGCCGAGATGAGGGAGGCGGTCGACAACGTCCTGTACCAAATGGAACCGGTCCAGGTCGTTCTGAACGCGCATATCGAACGCCGTGGTAATCGTGCCTTCTTCCTTGTAGCCACGTACGTGCAGGTTGCGGTTGTTTCGGCGATAGGTAAGCCGGTGCACCAGGCTGGGGTAGCCGTGGAAGCCAAAGATGATGTGCTTGTCCTTGGTGAACAGTGAGTCGTAGTCCGCATCGCTCAACCCGTGCGGATGTTCGCTGGCGGACTGCAACTTCATCAGATCAACGACGTTGACCACGCGGATTTTCAGTTCGGGCAAAAACTCGCGCAGGATGGACACCGCCGCCAGAATCTCCAGTGTCGGCGTATCGCCGCAGCAAGCCATGACGACATCCGGTTCGCTGTCCTGATCGTTGCTCGCCCACTGCCAGATGCCAACGCCCTGAGCGCAGTGCACGATTGCCTCATCCATGGTCAGCCATTGCGGCAACGCATGCTTGCCGGCGACGACGACATTGACGTAATTGCGGGTGCGCAGGCAGTGATCGAATGTCGATAACAGGCAGTTCGCATCGGGCGGCAGATAGACGCGAACGATGTCGGCTTTCTTGTTGATCACATGATCGAGGAAGCCGGGATCCTGGTGCGTGAAACCATTATGGTCCTGCTGCCAGACGTGCGAGGCGAGCAGATAGTTCAGCGAGGCGATCGGCCGCCGCCACGCCAGCTCTTTGGTGACCTTGAGCCATTTGGCATGCTGGCTGAACATCGAATCGATGATACGGATAAAGGCTTCGTAGCTATTGAAAAGCCCATGCCGACCGGTCAGCAGGTAGCCCTCCAGCCAACCTTCGCACTGATGCTCGCTGAGCATCGAATCGAGCACGCGGCCGGCCGGCGCAAGAAACTCGTCGTTTGAAACGGTCGCCGCATCCCATTGGCGGTTGGTGACCTTGAAGACGGCGCCAAGCAGGTTCGACATGGTCTCGTCCGGGCCAAAGATACGAAAGTTGTCGGGGTTCAGCTGGATGATGTCCTTGAAGAACTCACCGAGTACCAGAGTGTCCTGGGCGAAGACGGCGCCGGGGGAGGGGACACGCACCGCGTGCACACGGAAGTCGGGCATGTGCAGATCGCGTAGCAACAGACCGCCGTTGGCATTTGGATTGGCACCCATGCGCCGCAGGCCTTTGGGCGCCATTTCAGCCAGTTCTTCGATCAATCGGCCGTTGGTATCGAACAGTTCTTCGGCCTTGTAACGCTTCATCCAGCGCTCAAGCTCGGCCACGTGCTCAGGGTGATTGGCATCGACCAGCAACGGCACCTGGTGCGAGCGGAAGGTCCCTTCGACAGGCAGCCCGTCGACAACTTTCGGCCCGGTCCAGCCCTTGGGCGATCTGAGAACAATCATCGGCCAGAGGGGGAGTGTGGGCGTATCGGTCGTTCGGGCGTGCGTTTGCAATTGCTGGATTTGCGCGATGGCTTTGTCAGTGGCACGGGCCATCAACTCGTGCATCGTCATTGGGTCGTCGCCTTCGACAAAGTATGGTTCCCAGCCGGAGCCTCGAAGGAACTGCTCCAGATCGTCATGACCGATGCGCGCAAGTACCGTCGGATTACTGATCTTGTAACCGTTCAAATGCAGGATCGGAAGCACCGCACCGTCGGTGACCGGATCGAGAAACTTGTTGGACTGCCACGCCGTAGCCAAGGGGCCGGTTTCGGCTTCGCCATCGCCGATGACACAGGCGACGATCAGATTAGGGTTATCAAATGCGGCACCGAAGGCGTGGCTGAGCGAATACCCGAGTTCACCCCCCTCATGAATCGAGCCTGGCGTCGTCGGTGCGACATGACTGGAAATACCGCCCGGAAAGGAGAACTGCTTGAACAATTTCTTCAGCCCGGCTTCATCCTCACCCACATCCGGATAGACCTCGCTCCAGGTGCCTTCGAGGTAAACGTTGCCCACGATTGCCGGGCCGCCGTGGCCGGGACCGGCAACGTAGATCATGTCCAGATCGTGGTTCTTGATGACTCGGTTCAAATGGACGTAGATGAAGTTTTGTCCTGGTGTCGTGCCCCAGTGACTGACAACAAGCGGCTTGACGTGCGCCATTGTCAGCGGCTCGCGAAGCAGCGGGTTGTCGTAGAGGTACATCTGGCCGACCGAGAGGTAATTGGCGGCGCGCCAGTAGGCGTTCATCCGCTGCAGTTCTTCTGCACCCAATGTTGGGACATCAGCGGCTGAAAGGCCGGGGAGTTCTACGTTTTCACTCTCTTGCGTCAACGTGATCGCATCATTCATGGTCACTGTTCCTTTGGGAAATTGGCGGAATGAGCAGACGTGGCCGTGCTTGCCTGGCAGATCGCAAGAAAATCCGCAGACTTCTGGCTGGCGCCGCCGACGAGGACACCACCGACTTCCGGCAGCGTGAGGATGGAGTGGGCACTGGCGGGTTTGACCGACCCGCCATACAGAATGCGCAGGTTTTTACCCTCAGCCCCCAGACGCTGGGTCAGGCAGGCCCGGATGTGCGCATGCATTTCAATGATTTGTTCGCACGTTGGTATGTGGCCCGATCCGATCGCCCAGAGAGGCTCGTAGGCGATCACCGCGTTGGACGCCGTCATGCCTTCAGGCACGCTCCCGGCGATCTGATGACCACAGACGGACATGGCGTTCCCTGCCAGCCGCTGTTCACTCGTTTCACCGATGCAGATGATTGCCAGAAGACCTGCGCGCCGCGCCGCTTTTGCCTTCCTCGCCACGATTGCATCGGTCTCCGCGTGATGTTGGCGGCGTTCCGAATGCCCAACGATGACCGCGCTGGCGCCGGCCCCCTTAAGCATCTCTGCGCTGAGGTCGCCGGTAAAAGCCCCCGAAATATCGCCACTGCAATCCTCACCGCCAATGGCGATGCGGCCAGCGGCCGTCAACACCGCTTGCGCAATCAGCGTCGCGGGCAGGCACATCAAAACCTCGACCGGTGGCTGCTTCGCTTGCACCGAAATCGCCACCGCTTCAACTTCACTGAGCTGGGCCACCATGCCATTCATCTTCCAGTTGCCGGCGATCAGCGGCTTCCGGTACTTCTGGAGCGACACAGGATCGACATTGGGCGGATGAACCGCTTGTGCTGGGTCAAGCATCGTCATGAAAACCATCCCGCAAGGCTCATCAATAAGGCTCGACGATGCGCTTGAACAGCGCTTTGTTCTGTGCGCCAGCGCACGCTGCGCTCGACTCCTGTTATTGCCCAAGCTCAACGACAGGAGCGAACTGAAAGGCAAGGGCGATGAAGCGGTAGGTCGCGTCAGCAAGGACTTAGGCAAGCTTCTTGCCTATAACTAAACTAAACAGTCATTTAGTATAGTTATAACTATATAGCATAAAAAGAGTAGGGTAGCTCATCAGATGAGCCAGGGGTAGCCTTCCAAAAATGGACGATATCGCTCAAGGTGAGAAAATCAGCATCTGCCAATAAGGGAAAAAACATCAATGAATCATTTCCCAGGCTGGATGCTGGATGCGCAACATCTACCGCACGTAGCGCAAGTCAATGCAGCGATCGGTATGGAGATCCTGCTAAAGAGCTTTATTTCGATTCCTGACCAGCACCAGGGAACCACTGGTGAAACCTACGACCTTGATAAGGATGCCATCAAGGCGGCTCACAAACGCCTTCAGGACTCGGGGAAAACCGATCGTAACCAACGTCTTGATGGGCATGATTTGCTGACGTTGTTTCATGCCGTTCCTGAACAGATCCGGTGCAGCCTGGCACTGGACAGCCAAGAAGATTGCTTTGAGAAATATCGACGCGTGTTCACCAACAGCCGGTATCCATACGAGTCCACCAGCGCAAAATTTTCTGACCCGATTCTGATGAGGATGCTGCGGTGGACGTTGGCCAACGTGGTTGGATATCACAAAGAGCGCGGATCGCAGGATGCATTCATTGTGAGTTACATCGCCAAGCAGCAAGCTGGACCAGGTGATGCGTAAGAGGCAGTGCCTGCCTTCAAATCTGACCACCAGAGTCCCCCAGACCTCTATAGGACGCTTCGCATAATGTATATTATGTTAAATCAGGTGCTATGTCAGATATGTTCATGAGCAGCTTAAAGCACTGATTCGACAAATACGCTTCTGGCGTCCAATCTCTCAACGGGCCATGTCCTTCGTGTTCATGGCGCGTCGTTGAATGAGGTGGCCGCCAATGAAGCTGATTCAGTGCCGTTACTCATCTGGTCAGCGTGTACCGTTGCTCGTGCAGACCGGAGATTACGTGGCGCACATGCCCAAGCCGGATCGAGAAACGGCGTTGCGTAACTTGGCAATTGCCTTCGAGCACTACAACGAGCAGCATCCACACAGCGCCTTGAACTATCGCTCTCCGAGGGAGTTCAGGCGCTTAGCGGCAGCATCAATTTAACGGGGAGTTGGTGTCCGGTTTGGTAGGGGCAAGTCCAGAAGTATTCAAGTGATCCTTCACTCCTATCTCCTGCCCTTTCTGTCTCAGTCGAAATGCTTTGCTGTCGTGCACCCAGTGAACGCGGCAGCAACGCTAGCAAAGACATGACCAAAAAAATGTAGGACGAGTTTGAGAGTTAAGTAGGAGTAGGCCCACTTCCATCATTGCCGGACCATCCATTTAGAGAATCCGACTAGCCCTGCTTCACGGTGGATTTCAACCTAAAGAATCGCGCCAAAACCCGATCGCACCTCCCAATGCAATCATTTGCACATGACGCTTGCTCAAGTTTTGGTGATATCCCGCTTCGTGTGAGGCTAACCACGCTGTCTTATCACTGTGTTCCGAGTGATCGACCGACTGCCGTCCTTTTGGATTTATTGACATGGATGGATCTCCATTACTTATAAAGTCATTACGGTGCGCTTCAGGGATGCCCGACTCAGCGTCAAAGCGCATGAAAAAGGGCTCAGGATTGGGCTGCTTTCCCTTTCTGATGAAAGTTGAGAGCTGCCAGAGAGGACCTTGCAATGGAGGTGCCGGGAACGCTGAGGGCGCGCAGAAAAACGCAATTTATATAAAAGCAATCAATTTTAAGTAACCTTTTTTATTAATGGCGACACAAATATTTAAAACATGCTGAATCGTTTCACCTATACGCAATAACAGCGTTCACTGCACAACACTGGAGCGATTCAAAAAAGTGCACAGATTGATTTTTTGATTGTTCTTGAACCAATACGGGGAAATTTAACGAATCGATGTTTTTAGCATGCCGTTTTGCTTGAGTCAGACCTTGAAAGACGAGACGCACCAACTTATGGCCATGCTTTGCACCAAGTCGGATCCTTACGCACTAGTTTGAGGGGGTTCTTCTGGGCCATCCCATGACAGCCGAGCAGTTGACCCAACGGCAAGTGGAGGCTGCTTAGCGGTTGGTCGATGATGCCCCAGAGCTGCCCGAGGTCATGATGAACACTCGATGACAATCCCCCGCAACCTAACCCTTCATAGCCGGATCACAGGGGTGATGATCCATCGCAAAATCTCCATAGGCGAGCATTGCGCTCTCCCAATTCACATCCAAATGGGACGCCATCACCTGAAGGTCACGCCAGTGCCGTTGCACCGGGCTCGCTTGAAAAATCACCGCCGTCCCCATTTGCTGCACCAACCGTTGAATGGCCTGCACACACAACCGAACCAGGTAGGCGCGATCTCGCTTGAGGGTGAGCAGTTCTTGCACCGACAGTGATCGGCCTGCCATGCCAGCGCTGTGCAGTAAAAAACATATCGCGTGGTAGAGGTGCCTGGCACAACTCAACTGCGCCGCACTTTCCGCGACCCGCTCCAGCAGCGTCGGACGGGCCTTTGCGGCGGCGCCATCCTTCGAGCCCTCACGATTTCGCAGCGCTGCAACGCACTCATCAAAGGCGCCCTCCGCACAACCAAGCACTGGGCCGATGTGCAGGCTGCCTAGGTACGGAATGAACTCCACATCAAACAGGTAGCCATCAGGGTTGCGCCTGGCACCTGCCGGTGCTGCCCCGAAGCACTCGGATTGCGGAGTCACCCAAGCGTCTGCCACAAAGACATCGTCCAACCGCAGGTCTTTTGATCCAGTGCCGCACATTCCGGTGACGTGCCAGACATCCTCGATCTGAACCTCGCCAATCCTGAGTGTGAACAACAGCACTGGGTTGAGCGATGTATCTCGGAGGGACTTGGCAGACACGATCACCCAGTCGGCGTGATCGACCCCCGAGCTGAAACGCCAAGTGCCGCTGATGCGAAACCCACCTTCGACCTTCAGGATCGAGACATCTTTGGACACGGAAGCCGTCGCAATAACTTGACCAAGCCCGTCAGCAAACACCTGTGCCTGGCAATCGGAAGAAAGCCGGCCGACAATCGCCGCATGGCTACCCACCAAGCCGATCATCCAGGCGGTCGACGGGCAAACCCGTGCGGCAATTCTGGAAGTTTCGACAAGGGTCGGCCAGTCGCACTGCCACCCGCCATAACGTTCAGGCACGATCAACTGCATCAGCCCCTCGGCCAGCAATTCGCTCATGGTCTGCTGCGAAATACAGCGTGCCTGTTCGGTTTCAGCGGCACGGCTCTTCCAATTATCCAAAAGCGTTCGTGCGCGAGCGCAGGCTTCATGATGTTCCAATGACAGATGCGCCATCCAGTCCATGGACTTCTTTACCTCAATAATTGGTGTCAGGGACGGGAGAGTTTTTTGACCACTGGAAACTCGAAACAGAACCCGTCGGGGATAAAGGGTTCGCCTAGCAGCTCGATAAACCTGCTAATGCTTTTTTCGTCATTGGACGCCACAAACTCATAGAAATTGGTGCCGTTCCAGATGACATAAATATGAGAAAAATAGCGGGACGCGGCTTCGACGAAATCAGAGAAAAGGATCTGACCGTTTTCCATCTGCACTAACATGGCCTCCCTTTTCCAGGCTATCTGCGCCTCGGAAAAATAATGAGACTTGTGCTGTTCGTCCTTTACCCGCTCCCGTCGCTCATACTCTTGGATGTCGCTCTGATTGCATTTTTCCAGAAAGAAAGCGAGGCCATCCTCTCGCAAAAAGCGGGAAACGAACTTCAGATGCTCATCCCTGTTTCTGCCATAGAATTGAAAGGCCGCCATCTCATAGAGGTAGTCGACTCCGCAAAACGGCAAGTCGACGCCTAAGGCGTCCGCCACAATATCCTCTGTGATCTGAAGAAATGACCCCGAATAAAACGCAGAGCTTTCCTGGTCGGCGTGGGCGTCGAAATGTTGCTGGTTGGCCTTGTTCGGAGAATTTGTCAGGGTTCTGATGGCCCCTTTGGAATACTTCGCCAAGGTCCTTGCACTGCTCCCGTCGAACGCATCGATTTCCCACAAGGTAAAGTTGCGCTCGTCTTTTTTTCTTCGCTCACGTGTATATCGGTCAAGCGCCACGCCGATGCGCGAAAGCTCTTCCACGACCCCAGGCACGCTGGCCAGGAAGTGCGAGAAAAGCGGACCCGCCTGTGTCACCAGCACATCATGGTAGGCCCCGACATCATCGTCCTGGATACACTCGCGTATTCGCGTGGTCACAGGTTGTCTGGGCACCTGGACTTTCCCGTTTGCCAGATCGTCAAAATAGTCGGCAAGTTTGTTCATGGCAGAATCGACGAACGCAGGGTTTGAATCAGTGGTCATTTCCGTAATTCCATTTACGCGTTGAGTGTTTATCAAATTGCCACAGCGCCGGCGGCCAGGAGATGCGCCGTGGTTTTACCGTTGAGGTTGCGAGGCAACGCCTCATGAAAACTGACAATGGCGGGCACCATGTACCAGTCCAACTGTGTGGCGCAGTACTGGATGAGCGCATCAGCCGACAACTCATGGCCTTCTTTGACTACCACGCAGGCCTTCGGTACCTGACCGGCCACTTCATCAGGAAAGGCAATCACCACCGCTTCGCTCACGGCTTCATGGGTGACGATAACGTGCTCGATTTCCCGGGGGTTCACCTGAAACGTCCGCCGCGTAAACACGTTGTCTTTTCTACCGACGAAATAGAGATACTGTTCACTGTCGCGCTTGAACAGGTCACCGGTGAAGTAAACCCGCGCTTCGCCGAACAGATCGTTCTTGATGACCTGGCGGGTCAGCTCTGGCTTGTTCCAGTAACCGAGCATCACCAGATCACCCGCAACCACAAGCTCTCCCACACAATCAGGCCGAGTAATCAGATGGCCGGCCTCGTCCACCAGGAACACCCTGATCCCAGGAATCGCCTTACCCACCGAGCCGGGGCGTTGATCAAGTTGCTCGGGAGGCAGATACGCGACTCGCTTGCACTCCGTCAGGCCATACATGGAGTAAACGGCAACCCCCGGAAGGAGCGTTCGAAGTTGCTGTATATGCTTGGGCGGCAGCGCTTGCCCGCTGCTGGCAATGTACTTCAGGGATTGGATTTTTTCCGGTTGAAACGTATCGGGATCGGCCTGCAAGAGGTAGTGAATGGCGGGCGGCAGTATATGCATTCCGGTTATGCCATGGCGCTGAATCAAATCGAGCATGTGCTCCGGCCGCTCAGGCCATGCGTGCTCGCAAACCGAATGACCACCGCCGAGCAAAGGCATCATGATGTTGTAGAAGCCATAATCAAAATGCAGGGGCGAGAAGTTCAGAATGACCGCATCCCCGAAGTCCCCCAGATAACTGGAAACCGCCGAGTAGGCCGCCATCATATTGCTGTTGCTGACCGCCACGCCTTTGGAGTCTCTCGTCGAACCGCTGGTGTGAAAGATGACGCGGACTTCACTGCCCTCAAGCCCCCCATCACAAACAGGGAACGCTTCATTCAACCCGGGAAATTGGCGGGTGCGCCACTCGTCCATGTGCAAGACGAACTGTAAATGCACCTTCCCGGTCAACTCATCGAGGCTTGCATCGGCCGATACGATCAAGGTCTTTGCCTTGATATCGTTGAGTTGATGGATCAGTTTTTCGGCGGCAATGCCGTAATGCATCAGCACCAGGACGAATCCGGCTTTCATGACACCCAGCGCACAGGCAATGGTTTCGATGGAAGTGGGTGCATGAAGTGCGACCCGATCACTCCTCGTCATTCCCGTGCCCGCTAACTGTCGGGCAACCACGCTGGCGAGTTCGTCCAGGGCTGCGTAGGTGATCTCTCGACCACCGATGGTGAGTGCGATTTTGTCCGGCGTTCGCTCTGCGTGGTCTTTTACAGAGTCATGGAACTGTTTCATCCGGCCACCCCACTGCCATCTGCCAAGGTTGACGACGAAGCGCCTTCTTCCCTATTCGCCTGTACGGCTTCGCTGTCCTTAGGGACGAGCAACACAATGGCCCCCACCACCACTTCGAAAATCCCGGCGCCGACAATCACCAGACCGGTTTCAAAATGAGCATACAGCGCAGCACCGCAAGCACCGGCAATCAGAATCGACGCGCCCAGCGCGGCAAAGCGCAGCCTGGCCAGCCCGGCGATTTCGCTTTGCCTGAACCGGGTTTGAATGAGCAGAATGAATGAGATATCGATCAGTGGCCCACCGAGTGCCGCCAGGCTGGCGCCAACCATCATCCCCGTCAGGACTTGCGCCGATGGCAGGTACAACACGGCCGCACCGATGATCGCGATGCCGAGGCCGTTGACCACGGAGCCGAAGGTAAAGCCATGATACAGGCGGCGGATCTGCAGATTGCCCACGACAAAAATGGAGATCAGGTTCCCTGCCCCGTAAGCCCCCATGATCAGGCCGTAGGCCGCAAAGCCCTGTACACCGAATCCTTGGATATCGTATTTGACCACCGCCAACGCCATGCCGATCGAGATACCCACGCTCCAGGCAATATTGCCCAGTCCCGCACACACATACACGGCCTGCATCTGCCTGCGTCCCACCAGGCTTCGCCAGCCGGCGGTAAAACCGGCACGCCGGCTTGTGGCCTTGACGGGCTGGCGCGGCAATGCTTTACCCAGCTTCATGACCGCCCACGCGGAGATCAGGAAGGTGATGCTGTTCAGGGTAAAAAGCTGTTCGATCGGTATCAGCAGGGTAATCGCCGCTGCCAGCATCGGACCGATCACCCTGGCGACCCGGATGATGGCATCGAACAGCGCGTTGACCGATTGCAGCTCCTGCGGCGCCGCGACAATGCGCGGCAGACTGGCGCGCAGCGCTGGCTCGAACAGCGAGTTGACGATCATCATGAGCATGAGCGGCACCGCCAGCATCCACAGATTCATGATGCCCAGTCCCCACGCCAGCACCGGAATCAAGGCCAGCCCGGCCCGCGCCAGGTCGGCGCCGATCATCGTGCGGCGGTGATCCCAGCGCTCTGCCCATATCCCCCCCAGCAATGCACCCGCCAATGCAGCAGCACCGCGTAAAGCACTGAGCCAGCTCGCATCGGTTCCGGCGATCTGCACCGCCATCCAGGCGATGGCAATCGCGAAGAGTTCGTCACCGATCGAAGAGAGCGCCAACCCTCCCCACAGCAAGGCTACGGGCCGCTGAAGCAACGGCCTGAACAATTTCATATCATCAACTCCGCACAGTCACTCGACAGGCCTGAAAAGCCCCTGTCGTCTCAGTAGTCGTTGGTTGGAAACGACTGGCCCACCGAACAGCCAGTCCGCGGCGCAACTCAGTACGAAGAGGCACTCTGATGGTTTATGGAGTGGCGCTCGGTGCCTGCGAGGGGAGGATTGAAAACGCTGACCAGAATAAGGTCCGTGAACTTGCCGCCACGAAGGTAGTGACGATCATGTTTGTCCAGTACGTACATATCGCCCGGACGGATGGCATGGATAGTGCCGTCCATGTCTTCGATTTCGCCTTCACCCCCGATGCAATAGCAAGCCTCCAGATGATTACGATAATGAAGCAGCGATTCCGTACCGGCTCGAACTACCGTGTGGCAAATGGTGAAGCCGACTCCATCTTGCTCTGTCAGCAGGCGGTGGCTGGTGCCTGAGCCCCACTCGACGAAAAAATCGGTTTTTTCAACATCGCGGATACTACGAACAAACATATTCAATTCCTTGTGAATAGTTGATTTGCCACTTCAAACGTTCGACGCAAGCACAGCGACTACGTCGGTAAGTTGCACAGGTCACGTAGAGGCAGGCGTGCACACGGCAAAATGTTCAGCAGATCGCTTGAGTCGCCCTTTTCGGGGTAGCGCTGTCTTTCGCAAATCAAATGAACATCTGCCCGCCGGATCAGGGGCCAATCACAACCAGGTAACAGGATGCTTTCCTGCAGCACATGCAGGACGTTTTGTCGAAGGACGTGCCTGTGGCACGCATGCCATTACGGCAGACCAGTCATTCCCTGACCCGGTTGTTGCTCCCTGAAGAGCCTGGATCCTACGTTTAAAAATTTATGAGGTCAACGGGCTTTTTCCGACTTTTTTAAACGCAGGCGACGGCACAGTTTCGCGTCGATAGCGGTTGTTGGCTAGGGCACAAACCCGGGCAACTGTCCCACTCGCTCGGCCAGGTATTGCATCAGTAATCGCGTGCGCAGGGGGCGGTAGCGGCGCTCGGGATAAATCAGAAAAGCGTCGTTTGGCGGGCCGCTCCACTCGTCCAGGACACGCACCAACCGCCCGGTTTCAAGCAGGTCGCTGACCAACCAGGCCGGGGTGATGCAGAGCCCGGCTCCCTGCAGAAGACCGTCGCGAATGGCCAATGAGCTGTTGGTTCTATATCGCCCTCGAGTCGTGACGCTGACCTGCTCACCCAAGGGGCCACTGAGCTCCAGTTGATCGCCTGCACTCAACCACGCAAACCGTAGGAAATTGTGATCACTCAGGTCTGCCGGGCTGTTCAAGGGGCAATGCTGACGCAGGTATTCAGGGGTGGCCACCAGATACCGCGGTGAGGTCGCTATGCGTCGGGCGACGGCGTTCGGGGGGCAAGCTGCCCCTCAGGCGCAGGGCCAGGTCGACATTCTCGTCCGTGAGGTCGACGAAACGATCGTTGAGCATCAGCTCCATTTCAATGGCCGGGTACTGCTCCATGAACGACAACAGCAACCCATTCAAACGCAACACGCCCAGGCTGACCGGAACGTTGATCCGTAGAACCCCCTCGGCACGTTCGGTCAGGCCGCGCACCTCTGCAACGGCCTCGCTGTATTCCTCCAGCACGCCTTTGGCGCGCTCGTAGAAACGCTTTCCCGGCTCGGTAGGTATCAGCCCGGTCGTGCCACGAATCAGCAAGCGGGCGCCCAATTGCTTTTCCAAGGCGGCAATCAGCTTGCTCACTGTGGGCTGAGTACTGCCCGACTCCCGCGCGGCAGACGACAGGCTTCCCAGCTCGACGGCGCGGACGAAACAGTGCATCGCTTTGAGATTGTCCATGGGTATTCGATTCAGGAATGGGCCGTATGGGACTTCCTCTTCTATCACACCCATTTTGAATAGAGCAATCTGCCCTTCCTACAGGCCATGTAGGAGCTGGCCTGCCAGCGAAGGCGATCCCGAAGCGAGTGCAATAGCCGACGGCCCCTTCGCCAGCAAGCCGGTTTCTACAGACCCTTTACCGTCCAAGGATATACCTGAATGAAGACCTTTCGCTGGAGAATATCGTTGTCTATGGCATTGACTGCCCTGCTGGCCGCCAGCCCTGTCTTGGCGGCGGAAAACTGGGTCACCTCATGGATGGCCAGCCCTCAACCCACCTGGGGCAATGAGTTCCCGCTGCCCACGCGGATTCCTCAAGCACTGACCGATAGTACGGTCCACCAGACCGCGCGCCTCAGCAGCGGCGGTAGCCGTATACGCGTGGTGATCTCTAATGAATATGGCCGGGAACCGCTGGTCATCGGTGCCGCCCGCGTCACCTTCGTGGAGGGAGATCACATCCGCGCGGGCTCCGGGCACCGCCTGACGTTCAGCGCCCAGGAGCAGGTCAGTATCGCTGCGGGCGAAACACAGATCAGTGATCCGATAGACCTTGCAGTGCCCGCACTCAGTGAGCTTGCAATCTCTCTTTATCTGCCGCAGTACACGCCGTTGACGACCTTTCACTGGGATGGCAAACAAACGGCCTTCATCACCCCCGGAAATCAGGTCGACGCCCTGCGGCTGGAAGGTCGCGAGCACGTAGAGGCGCGACTGTTTCTCAGTGACATCCTGGTGGATGCGCCACTCGACCCACGTGTACTCGTTGTTCTCGGCGACTCCATTACCGATGGTAATGGTTCGACCCTAGACAGCAATCGACGCTGGCCGGACTTCCTCGCCCAGCGCTTGAACCCACAGAAGTTCGCGGTACTCAACGCCGGCATCTCCGGGGCTCGCCTGCTCGAGGATGGCATGGGGGTCAGCGTGCTGGCGCGTTTGGAGCGCGATCTTGAAAAACGCCGCTGTCAAGAAACTGCGTTTTCGCCGCTGGCGCCTCGAAAGCTTGAATTCTTGATGCTCAAAACCTCGCAGGCCCGAGGCGCCTTTTCAACCTGCCGCAGTTGCTCATTCTCTTCTTGAAGCGACGCTACCAACGGCACGGTTTCTTGCTTACGCAGATCGACTACAGCGGCAGCCTATGGCGACGGACGTTGTACCCGGCAGCCCGAGATAATTCAGCACGCAGCCAATAAGCATTACGCGCCAAGCAATAACGGCGCACCTATGAGTGCTAATAACAACAGTTATCATTGGCGTTTGTGTTTTTGAAGCGTATTATCCGCACGCTTCGTATCTGAATCATGTCCATAAGGAGTCGGGCTTGACGCACAGTAATCCGGAAAAACAACAGCTATTGCTCTCGCGCTGGAGTGAGGCGCTCGATACCCCCGCCTTTAGAGCCCATCGCATCACGCTCGATCATTTGAGCAATGCACTGGAGCCCGCGTCGCAGCGTAGCTTCCAACGTCTGATCCAGGCGCTGTTTCGCGAAAATCTGATCAAGCCCGACGACTGTGAATACGACGAACACAACCACTGTTGGTTACCGCTTGAGAATGGCGCCCGTCTTTGTTTCGAACACTTGTCTGCCGGGCGAATGAACAGTTGGGACGTGCGTGGCAGCATTACGCTGCACAGCCCCGCAAGCCTGCCGCAAAAAATCCTGCTGCCCTCTGAATTGCTGGCCCAGCTCAGCACCCAACTCAACCCTGCTGCTTCACAGGAAGTACTGGAGCGTCTGGCCTTGGAGCTCGATGACAGCTTCAGCAATGACACGCTGTGCCTGGCCTTCCATCACGACTGGACTCTCCAGCTCAAGAGCCGGATCGCCCCGGACTACGACGACAACTTGTTGGCCTGGCTCAAAGACAGCAGCGCGTTGGAGAACCCGACCTCGCTGTTGGAGCAATGGGGCACGCTGGGCCATCCCTGGCACCCGAACTACAAGACCAAACTCGGCCTCAGTGCCTCTCAGGTGATCGCCTTCTCGCCGGAATTCGAGGCGAAGTTTCCGATTGTGCTGTGCGCTTTGCACCGTCAATACGCCCACGTCGAATCACTGACAGGTACGCCGGATTATTGGGACTGGTGGCAAGGCAATTTCCCACTGGTCGCCGAACACCTGCACGCTCATTTGCAAAGCAGAGGACTGGATGCAGCGGATTACCTCCCACTCCCCGCACACCCTTGGCAAGCCCATGAAGAGTTACCACGCTCATTTGCCAATGAGATCGCCGACAACCTGCTGATCCTGACCGATATCGTCGCGTTCACCGCACATCCCACCATGTCGTTTCGCACTGTTGTACCGGGTGCCAGCTGCACCGCGCCGATGGTCAAACTCCCGGTGGCGTTGCGTCTGACCAGCGTGCAGCGCACCGTCTCGCCGCGCTCGGCGCGGATGGGACCGCGTATCAGTCATTTGTTGCTGAAAATTCTCGACCAGGAGCCGCAGATCCAGCGCTTGCTGAACATCGTGCCGGAACGTATCGGCGTGCATTACGCGCCGCAACCGGCCGATGATGAACGCTCACGGCATGCCTCCGTGCTTTACCGGGACAACCCGCTGAGCCTGTTGCAAACCGGTGAAATGGCTGTTCCGGTCGGCAGCCTGTTCGCGATGGATGAGCATCAGCAGCCATTACTTCGTCAGTGGGTGCGCCTGGCCCAGGGGCGTGATGACAGCGAAGCCATGCAGGCATTCTTTCGCCATTACCTGTCGATTGCCGTACCGAGTCTGCTCGGCATCTATCTGATGTATGGCGTGGCCTTCGAAGCCCACCAGCAAAACAGCTTTATGGTGATGGGCGCCGACGGGCAATTGAGTCGCCTGCTGCTGCGCGACTTCGGTGACATTCGCATTGATCGCAAGACCCTGCATGCCCATGGCCTCGATATTGAGCTGCACGACCCGAAGATGACGCTCTACGACGAATCAGGTTTTGTCCGGGACAAACTCCTGCACACCACATTCATGTGCCATTTGGGTGAACTGGCCCTGCTCTGCGCCCGTCATTGGAGCGTGCCGGAAAACCTCCTGTGGGATGAATTGGCGGCGCAGGTCAGTGATTGCTTTGACGCATTGCGCGAGCGCGTCGAACCGCAACGCTGGGAAACCGAACGTCAAGCCCTGCTTGTGCAGGACTGGCCGGCCAAGTCATTTATGCGCATGCGCTTGCTCGACAGCCACGCCGACATTGTCGGCCGTCTCAGCAACCCACTGAAAGTCAGCGCCCATGGCGGCTAACGGCAGCGCTTTAAGGCTGTTGGTGCTGATCCAGTTGATTTCCATGGGTGCCATGGAGATGAGCGGCCCGTTCTGGCCCTTGCAAATTCAGCATCTGCTCGGGCCCGAACAGGCCCGTTACACTGCACTGCTATCCGCCATGGTCTATGCCGGCCCAATGCTTGCGGCCATGCTCTTGACGCCGTTGTGGGGCCGTCTGGGTGACCGCACCGGGCACAAGCCGATGATCGTTCGGGCATTGCTGGCATTGGCGCTGTGCCAGGGGCTGGCGGCCATTACGCTCGATCCCTGGTTGTTGGTCGCGATCCGGGTGATGCAAGGCGCACTGGCCGGCTTTCTAGCCGCCGCTCAGGCGTACGCCCTCGCCTGTTGCGACAGCTCGGATCGCGGACGAACCCTGGCGCGATTGCAATCGGCAACCGCGGTCGGCTCGTTGGTGGGGCCGGTGCTGGGCGGTTGGTTGATGGACGTCTCAGGGTTTGCCCTGCTCTGCTATGGCGCCACGCTGATTTGCCTGCTGTGTGCGTTGGGTAGTCTCTTTCTGCCGGCCGATACGGCGCGGCCAGCACAGAAAAAAACGTCTGCCCGCGCGGCCTTGCCGAAAGGCTGGATGGGCGGAATTTTGCTGGTGATCGTGCTGATCCAGGCCGCCAAGATGATGCCTCAACCCTTCTATGCGCTGTACGTCGCCAATGTACTGCAAGCGCCCGGCTGGCTGATTGGCGCTACCTACGCCGCCAGCGCCGCAACCCTGGCCATTTCCGCGCCGCTGTGGGGGCGGCTGTTCGATCGCTGGCAACCGGCCTATACCCTGCGCGTCATCGAAGGCGTCGCTTGGTTGTGTGCATTGACCCTCGCCGCGACCGCACTGGCTAACGAATGGATCGGCTTTCTCGCCACCCGACTGCTGTGGGGCCTTTGGCAAGGTGCCTTGCTGCCAGTGGCCTATGCCCTGATCGCCAATACCGTTTGCCCCACCAGGCAGGGTTTTGCCCTCGGCCTGGGCAACAGCGCGGCGAAAGCCGGCGCTCTGCTGGGTGCCGTCCTGGGCGGCATCGGCATGGGGCTGGTCGGGCTGGACCATAGCTTCTGGCTGGTGGCCCTGACCTACGCCTTGGCTGCTTTGGGTATCCGCGCGGTACGAGCTTCAACTGCGATGCAGCCCACCGCTTTCTCTACCAACACTCATCACAACTAAAAAAAGACTACATCATGACCCGAACCAAGCTATCCCTGTTGATTGCGCTGCTCAGCTCCTTCAGTGCCCAGACCTGGGCTGTGGAATCCGAGAAGCCAGGTACCCTGAACATGCAAGCTACCGTCGTTTCGGCCACCCGCAGCGAAGCGAGCATTGCCTCGATTCCCGGCTCGGTACAAGTTATCGACGAGCAACAGATCCGTGAACAAAGCGGCGCCGGTCGTCGAGTGTCCGACATCCTTGGCCAACTGGTGCCGGGGATAGCACCGCCCACTGGCGGTATGAGCAACTTCGGCCAGACCCTGCGCGGGCGCAACATTCTGGTATTGGTGGACGGAGTGTCGCAAAACGCTACCCGAGACAACTTCCGCCAGTTGAACAGCATCTCGCCCGCCAGCATCGAGCGCATCGAAGTGGTGTCCGGCGCAAGCAGCATCTACGGTGCCGGCGCTTCGGGCGGCATCATCAACATCATCACCAAGCGCAACCAGGGCCAGGACGTCGCGTTCAGCAGCAAACTGGGAATGAGCAGCGGTAACAACCTCAACCGTAAAGGCTTCGTCTACGAGGCGTTCCAGAGTGCGACAGGCCGTCAGGACGCACTGGACTGGTATGTTTCGGCAGACATGACGCAACGCAACGACCAGTTCGACGGCAACGGCAACCGCATTCCTCAGGACACGTCCCAAGGCAGCAACATGGACACCGAAACCTATGACCTGCAAGGTCGATTCGGGTATGAACTGGATGCCGACAAGAAGCTCAACCTGTCGCTACAAGACTACAAGGACCAGCAGGACACCGGGTACACCAAAGCCTCGCGCAATGGTGAGGCCGTCGCGGTCCAGGGTTTGAAACTCGACGACCAGCCCTACACCCATAACCAGGCAGTCAATCTCAACTACGCCGACAAGGATTTCTACGGCCAAGGTCTGCAAGTCGAAAGCTACTGGCGTCGTGCCGATGCACTGTTCTTCCCCGACCTGTCACGGGGCAAGGCCGGCGTTTCGGACAACAACAGCGTGCAAGACGTATATGGCCTGCGTGCGGCCATCGACACCCCGCTGCCGTCGATCGGCGATGCTACCGGCAATCTGGTATGGGGCGCCGACTACGACCACGAACGCTCTCGTCAGCGCGGCGACCAGTACCGGGTCAACGGTCTGAACTACACCAAGACCGGCACCACCTATGAACTGGGCCCGGACACCGAAACCACCACCAAAGCGCTGTTCGGGCAAATGTCCTGGGACATCGGCGACTGGACCCTGCGCGGTGGCATACGGCGCGAGTGGATCGAAAGCGAAGTCTCCGACAGCATCGCCTACGGTGAAATCGTCCAGACCGGCAAACGCGCGACCTTGCCCGGCGACACTCTCAAATATGATGCGACCCTCTACAACCTGGGTGCGGTCTATCACCTGAGCGCAAACCAGGACATCTTCGCCAATTACAGTCAGGGCTTCTCGCTGCCCGACATCCAACGCTTCCTGCGGGACGTCAACAGTCGCTTCGATATTCAGACCCTCAACGCCCAAGCGATCAAGGTCGACAGCTACGAGTTGGGCTGGCGCGGCAATTGGGACAAATGGCAAGCCGACGTCACCCTGTATGAGAACACCTCGGACGTCACCCAGTTCTTTGACGCCAACGATCGTGTGTTACGCCTGATCAACCAGAAGGAACGCGTGCGCGGCATCGAGAACAGCCTGACGTATCGCCCGACCGAGCACTGGTCGGTGGGCGGCACTTACGCATGGGCCAAAGGTGAAACCCAACAGAACGGCAAATGGATCGACCTGCCGGCCACCCGCATTTCACCGGCCAAAACTACGTTGTTCGTCGGTTTCACCGAGGACGACTACAGCCTGCGTCTGCAGGGTATGCATCTGTCCAGCTACGATGAGGCTGCCAAAGACAACAACGGCCGCGAAATCCAGGGCTATACCCTGGTGGACATGCTCGGTTCGGTGGAGCTGCCGGTCGGCCGACTTGAAGGCGGGGTCTACAACCTCACCAACCGCACCTACCAAAACCTCTTCGCCCAGGCCAACGCCCGTGCGCCTTTTGCCAATGCCGAAGGGCGTACGCTGAGCGTCAGCTACTCGGTCGACTGGTAACTCAAGGGGTATATAACTTGTGAACTGTCATCGTTTTTTAAACGATGACAGTTCACAAGCGCTCGCACTGACCGAACATATCCGGGCTTTCTTTCGGTCAGACTGCGTTGCTCTTTGCCGACGCTCCGCGTAAAAAAGTCTATCCCTAATCGATCGTGCAAGAAGCATTGGATGCTGGCGTTACACACGACACATGGTTTGACGACCTGATCTTCCATCTTCGGCTCAGCTAATGAGTCGCCCAAACACTAGCACCCAGGCCTCACTGCGCGCCCTGCCCCATCCGACTCGCTAGCTTCTGCTCTTTCGATATGCCGTCAGTCCGGGCACAATGCGCATCCTTTTTTTGGCTGGCCGTGCCGGAGGCCTCGAAATGATCAAAACGCCGTACTACCTCATCGACAAACAGAAACTGCTGACGAACATGCAGAAGATCGCCTATGTGCGCGAACAGTCCGGGGCAAAGGCCCTGCTGGCGCTCAAGTGCTTCGCTACATGGTCGGTGTTCGATTTGATGCAGCAATACATGGACGGCACCACATCGTCGTCGCTTTACGAACTCAAGCTCGGTCGTCAGAAATTCGAAGGCGAAACCCATGCCTACAGCGTGGCCTGGGCCGACGACGAGATCGAGGAGATGCTCGACAATTGCGACAAGATCATCTTCAACTCCATCGGCCAGTTGCAACGCTTTGCCGAGCGCTCTGAAGGCAAAACCCGTGGCCTGCGCGTCAACCCGCAGGTCAGCAGCTCTGATTATCTGCTGGCCGACCCGGCGCGTCCGTTCAGTCGTCTGGGCGAGTGGGACCCGGTTAAGATCGAAGGCGTCATCGACCAGATCTCCGGCTTCATGTTCCACAACAACTGCGAGAACGGCGACTTCAGCCTGTTCGACCAAATGCTCTGCACCATCGAAGAACGCTTCGGTGAGCTGCTGCACAAGGTCAGTTGGGTCAGCTTGGGCGGTGGTATTCACTTCACCGGCGAAGGCTATGCGCTGGATGCGTTTTGCGCACGGCTCAAGGCGTTTTCGCAAAAGTACGGCGTTCAGGTCTACCTGGAACCTGGCGAAGCGGCGATCACCAACAGCGCCTCGCTGGAAGTCACGGTGCTCGACACCCTCTACAACGGCAAGCATCTGGCGATAGTGGACAGCTCCATCGAAGCCCATTTGCTTGACCTGCTGATTTATCGCCTCAACGCTAAACTGGCGCCGAGCGAGGGTGATCACACCTACATGGTGTGCGGTAAGTCGTGCCTGGCCGGGGACATCTTCGGTGAGTATCAATTTGATCGTCCGCTGGCCATCGGTGACCGGCTTTCATTCGTCGATACCGCGGGCTACACCATGGTCAAGAAAAACTGGTTCAACGGCCTGAAAATGCCATCCATCGTTGTGAAACAACTCGACGGTACAGTCGAAGTGGTTCGCGAATTTGGTTATGAAGACTACCTGTCCAGCCTTTCGTAAACGGACAGATACAGGAGAGAGAAAGCAATTGAAAAAGAACGTTCTTATCATTGGTGCAGGAGGTGTCGCTAAGGTGGTGGCCCACAAGTGCGCGCAGCACAACGACGAACTCGGTCGTATTGCTATCGCGTCGCGCAACATCTCCAAGTGCCAGGCCATCATCGACAGCGTCAAGGCCAAGGGTAGCCTCAAGGTACCCGCCGACATCTGCGCCTTTTCGCTCAATGCACTGGATGTTGAAGCAACCAAGGCGCTGATCCTGAAAACCGAATCACAGATCGTGATCAACGTCGGTTCCGCGTTCCTTAACATGTCGGTGCTGCGTGCCTGCATCGATACCGGAGTGGCCTACCTGGACACCGCCATTCACGAAGAGCCAGGCAAGGTCTGCGAGACCCCGCCGTGGTACGGCAACTACGAGTGGAACCACCTGGATGAGTGCAAACAGAAGAACATCACGGCCATCCTCGGCGTGGGCTTCGACCCAGGTGTCGTCAACGCTTATGCAGCGCTGGCGCAACAACAGTATTTCGACAGCATTGATTCGATCGACATTCTCGACGTCAACGCTGGCTCCCATGGCAAATATTTCGCCACCAATTTCGACCCGGAGATCAACTTCCGTGAGTTCACCGGACAGGTGTGGAGCTGGCAGAACAGCCAGTGGACCAGCAACACCATGTTCGAAGTCAAGCGTACCGACGACCTGCCGGTAGTCGGCTCGCAGAATCTGTATCTGACCGGCCACGATGAAGTGCACTCGTTGTCCAAGAATCTCGACGTGCCCAATGTGCGTTTCTGGATGAGCTTCGGCGAACACTACATCAATGTGTTTACGGTACTGAAAAACCTCGGTCTGCTCTCCGAGCAACCGGTCATGACCGCCGAAGGCCTGGAAGTTGTGCCGCTCAAAGTGGTGAAGGCCGTGCTGCCTGATCCGAGCTCGCTGGCGCCCGGCTACACCGGCAAGACCTGCATCGGCGATCTGGTCAAGGGCACCAAGGATGGTCAACCGCGCGAGGTGTTTATCTACAACGTGGCCGACCACGAGGAAGCCTACGCCGAAACCGATAGCCAGGGCATTTCCTATACCGCTGGCGTACCACCGGTAGCCGCAGCGTTGCTGGTCGCCCGTGGCGAGTGGGATGTGCAGCGAATGGCCAACGTCGAGGAACTGCCGGCCGAGCCGTTCCTCAAGGCGCTGGATGTGATGGGCCTGCCGACCCGCATCAAGGACGAGAACGGAGACCGTCCCTGGATCTGAAGCGACTGAGGCTCACAACATATAGCTGAGCTTCATTGCCTGCTCCAAAAACGCCGCTCACTGAGCGGCGTTTTTGTATGTATTAAAAATCAGGAGGGTACGGCTTCTGAGCGTTGTGGCGCTGCGGTGTTGCTCCTGAGTTGCTGCCAAGCGAGCTGCGCCTGGACTTGGGCGACGGCATCCAGAACTCTCTGCGCCCAGCGCTCATCCTCCGGATGCACGACAACCACGCGAAAGCCATGATCATGCCCTTCCGTGCGCACGCCCTCGGAGTCATCGACATGCAAGTCGATATCGAAGGCCGGCGGAAATTTCGACGGGCCTTTTGACAGCCCGTTGTTCATCAGCGCACGGTTATGCAACACACTGTTGACCACCCCGTCGACACGGATGCCATATAGCAACAACCAACGCCTGATGTAGGACGGTGTCCGGCCGGACGACGTATAGACCCAGATACTGCAGCCTTGGCGACGCAACTCTCGGGTCAGAGCGCGGGTTCCGATGCGCAACGGTTCTCCCAGCCAACGATGAACACAGGCCGGCAACCAGCTCTGCTCGACTGCGCAGTGGTGGAGTTGGCAGGCCAGCGTGTCATCGATATCGAACGAAACCCGGATGCGCTGACGTCTGGATACGTGCATCGCGATAGCACACCGCAACGCTTGCCATACTCGGCTACCGGAGGCTCGATACTTGGCGGGTATTGGATACCAGTTCATCAATTTCCCCCCTGGAAGACGTGCAAGGCCCTGTCGTTGAGAAAAAAACTCATCGATTCAGGCGCCTGATTTTCCAGGAAGGCTGCATATTTTTTTTTGATCTTGGGCAATTCGTACAACGCCTTGACTCCATGCTTTGCAGAGTTGCGTATGACCGAGGATGGGTTGAAGTAGCCCTCGGCGTTTTCCAGCGTCAGCACGAACGGAGGCAAACCGGCGCGCATGAGCAAATAGCTCACCAGGAGCGACCCCGTGCGGTTATTGCCTTCAATAAACAACTGCGGCTTGCTGAGGATTCGCACATAGACACCGGCCGCACGCTTCCAGACTGATTCGCTGCGATACGCGCAGTACCAATTGAACAGGTCCTTTATTCCTCCCTCAACGTTGTTGAAGAAGTGTTCCTCGGTGGCGGCCAGATGTTGAGCATACTCCTGCCGACGCACCGGGTCTGTGCCACAGAGCACGGTGGCATTGATCTCCAGCATCAGGTTCAGTTGCTGAAGATCGAACAGGTCGACGCCGCTGGCGACATAGCTGTCAATCAACGCATAACCTTCAAGCACATTGTGCAGCACTTCGTCAGTCAAGGGATCGCGCTGCTCGGTAAAGTGCCTGCTGAGCTCGCAGAAGCGACCCTGCACCTCTCGCAGGGCGCGTTCAATGGCAGACAAATCCAGACGACGCGTTACAGACATTGGCAATCCTGAGAAACGGTGGATAAGAAGGTAAACAACCGGACGTTGGTTGTTTAGCTGAACTTGCCGCTGATGTAATCCCCTGTCATTTGTTCGCGCGGGTTATCGAAAATCTGCGCCGTTGGGCCCATCTCAACCAGATAGCCGGTGCGCGTGCCCTGGGAAATATCAACCGAGAAAAAGGCCGTCGTATCAGCAACACGGATGGCCTGCTGCATATTGTGGGTGACCAGAGCGATGGTGTAATCCTTCTTCAACTCAACCATCAGCTCCTCGACCCGTCGGGTAGCGATCGGGTCAAGTGCAGAACAGGGCTCGTCCAGCAACAGGACTTCCGGTTCGGTCGCGATGGCGCGAGCGATGCAAAGCCGTTGCTGCTGGCCTCCGGAGAGTGACAGGCCGCTGACCTTGAGCTTGTCCTTGACTTCATCCCACAACGCCGCGCCCTGCAAGGCGTGCTTGACGCGGTCACCCAGGTCGCCCTTGTAGCGGTTGAGGCGCAGGCCAAACGCAACGTTGTCGAAAATGCTCATCGAGAACGGATTCGGTTGTTGAAACACCATCCCGATGTAACGCCGCACGACCACCGGATCAACGCCCTTGCCATAAACGTCTTGCCCAAGGAAATGCACGTGCCCTTCAAACCTAAAGCCTTTGACCAGATCGTTCATCCGGTTGAGGCTGCGCAGCACCGTGCTTTTGCCGCAACCAGACGGACCGATGAAGCCGGTGATTTTGTTTTTTTCGATGGGGACATGGCTGTCACGTACCGCCATGAAGTTGCCGTAGAAAATCTTGTCGAGCTTGCAGTCCATGACCACAGGCGTCTGGGTGACAAAAGGAGCGGCTATTGGCGCAGTTGATACGTTCAAAATTCAGATGCTCCCGTTTTCAATACTTGGGCTTGCCGAAAATGCGGCTCAGAATGTTCACGACCAGCACGATCATCACCAGCACCAGCGAAGCTGCCCAGGCGAGTTCGAGTTGATTGTCGAATGGCATGCCGGAGAAGTTGTAAATCAGCACGGCGAGCGATGCTGTCGGGTTCATGACCGCCAGGCTGCCATCGTGGAAGATCCAGTAGTTGCTGAACAATGCGGTAAACAACAACGGCGCGGTTTCGCCCGCCGCACGAGCCACGGCCAGCATGACGCCCGTCAGGATCGCCGGCATACCGGTAGGCAATACGATTTTCCAGATGACCTGCGAGCGGGTGCAGCCCATGCCGTAGGCGGCATCCTTCATGATCTTGGGCACCATCTTCATCGACTCTTCAGCCGTGAGTACGACGATGGGCAACATCAGTACCGCCAGCGCCACGCCGCCCGCCGGTGCCGAGTAAGTACCGGTGGTCATCACCACCAGCGCGTAGGCAAACACCCCGGCCAGAATCGATGGCAGGCCCGTGAGCATCTTGGCGGCAAAGCGCGAGGCGTTTGCCAGCTTGCTGTCCGGCCCCAGTTCAGCCAGAAAGATAGCCGCCATGATGCCGACCGGAACCGCGATTGCCGCGGCGATACCGACCATGACGAAGGTGCCTGCCATCGCGTTGCCGAAGCCTCCGCCGGTCTCGAACCCGGTTGGCGGCAGTTCGGTGAAAACCTCCAGGCTCAGGCGTGCCCCTCCCCGCGTGATCAGCATGTAGAGCACGGAAATCAGCGGCACGCTGGCCAGTAGAGCGCCAGCCCAGACCAGTGTCGTCAGCACCAGGCTGCGCAGGGCACGGCCTTCAAACCGGCGCTGCAGGCTCGGCATCGCGGTGATAGGAGATGTGAGATCAGTCATTATTTGGTACCCCGCTGGGCGTAGACCATGATCATCGATCCGATAATGTTCACCAGTAGCGTGATGAACATCAGCACCAGTGCGGCGTACATCAACACTTCGATCTCGTTCGGCCCGGCTTCGGGGAAATTCAGCGCCAGCAAGGCCGCCAGCGTATTGGCTGGTGCAAACAGAGAAAGCGAAATGTTGTTAGCGTTGCCCACCAGCATGGCCAGCGCCATGGTTTCACCCAGTGCGCGGCCCAGGCCGAGAACCAGCGAGCCGAAAATACCAGTGGCCGCGGAGGGCACCATCACCTTGAGAATCGCTTCCCAATGGGTGGTCCCCATGCCGTAGGCGGCCTGCTTGGTTTTCATCGGGACACCGGTGAGGGCGTCCTGCGAAACGGCGGCTATGGTCGGCAGAATCATGATGGCCAGTACCAGCGCCGCAGGAAGCAGTCCAGGCCCGCTCAAGGACGTTCCAAAAAAAGGTATCCAGCCCAGCTCGCTGTTCAGCCACGCCGTGAGCGGACGAATCGCCGGGACTACCACGTAAATGCCCCAGAGGCCATAAACGACGCTGGGGATGGCTGCCAGTAATTCGACGATGGTGCGAAACACGGCTGCCAGCTTCGCCGGCAGGAAATCCTGGGTCAGGAAAATCGCCATGCTCACGCCGAAAAACCCTGCGATCAGCAACGCGATCAGGGCGCTGTACAGCGTGCCCCAAATGGCCGGCAGAATGCCGTATTTACCTTGGTTAACGTCCCAGACGGATCCCAAAAGCACATCCAGACCGTGCTTTTCCATGCCAGGAATGGCCTTGCGTCCCACTTCAAATATGAGCGCAAAGACCAACGCCAGAATCAGAACCACCCCTATTCGCGCTAGCGCACGGAAGATGCGATCAACCAGGAAGTCCTTTGCAGAGGGCGGCTGGCAGGCGGAAGCCGGGTTAACCGGTACGACAAAAGGTGTGTTCATTGGCGAGTTCCGGATCAGAGGGGGGGAACTCCCCCGGCATGGCTCACCGCGCATACCGAGAGAGGCCTCGCGAGCGTTACTGAATATTGGCGGAGGCTTTGCGAACCTGATCGACGATCGATGGCGGCAAGGGGATGTAGCCCATCGAGTCGGCGATTTTCTGCCCTTCGGTCAGGCTGTATTCGACCATTTCACGCATGGCCTTGGCTTTGGCCGGGCTCTCGTTGTGCTTGCGGAAGATCATCCAGGTGTAGGAGGTGATCGGGTACGACTTGGCGCCGTCCGGATCCGGCAGCCAGGCCACCAGGCTTTCGGGCATTTTCACCGCTGCCAGGGCCTCGGCACCGCTTTGAGCGTTAGGTACAACGTAATTGCCGGCCTTGTTCTGCAGTTGGGCAAAGTTGACCTTGGCCAGCTTGGCGAAACCGTACTCGATGTAGCCGATAGCGCCCGGAGTCTGGCGCACGGTAGCCGTCACACCATCGTTCTTCGGCGATTTGATGAATTTGTCACTGGCCGGCCAGTTGACGGTGTTGCCTTCACCCAAGTCCTTGTGAAACTGCGGGTTGATCGCCGACAAGTGCTTGGTGAATACCGCTGTGGTACCGCTGGAGTCTGCACGCACGACAACGGTGATCGGCATATCAGGCAGTTTCACGCCCGGGTTTGCTGCGACGATCTGCGGGTCGTTCCACTGGGTGATTTTGCCCAGGAAAATGTTGGAGTAAACGTCGCGTGGCAATTTGAGCTCTTTAGGGTTGCCCGGCAGGTTAAATGCCAACACGATTTCACCCGCGGTCATCGGCAGCAACTGCGCACCTTCGGCGACCTTGGCGATGTCTTCGTCTTTCATCGCCGAGTCACTGGCGGCGAAATCAACGGTTTTATTCAGGAAGTCCTGCACACCCGCCCCGCTGCCCTTGGATTGGTAATCCACAGTGACACCTTCGGTTTTTTTGCTGAAATCCTTGAACCAGGTGAGGTAGATCGGTGCCGGGAAGCTGGCTCCCGAGCCCGTGAGTCGGACGCTTTCCGCTGCGAAGGACATTGAGGTCGCCAAAAGAGATGCGGTAACGGCAAGCGCAGCAGACTTCATCAAACGTATCATCGAGGAAACTCCTTATAAGGGTTCCCGAACACTGCAGCATTTTCGTGAAGCTTTGATGAACGTTGGATTGCAGGATCTCGTCTCGACTTGAAGTGGTCTATGAAAACGGCCACCTGCTTAAGCGAGCATATTCGCCAGATCGAGCTGTCGGATGCCCCGGCAACGTCGTCCGTTTTCTTTTGGAATATCCAAAAATCATCAAAGGACTCTGTAAATCTCAGAAACCACCTGCATCGTTGCGTCTTCGATCGTTCCTTCGTTACGGCATAGCACCCAGCCGTTTTCTGCAATCGCTTGCTCGAATGCCTTGGTACAAGCGATCTGTTCTTCCAGCGTATGGATCACCGTACTGCTCAGTCCACGCCGTCGTGTCGCAGCCCTCGCCCATGAAATCTCAGGAGCGGTGACAACCCCGACATGCACGTCTGGCACTCGCACGGCTCGATCAATGTTCAACTGTAGAATCTCTGCAAACGGGACTATCCGCCGAAACGCGGCCTCAGACGGGTACCAGCGATCGATCAGGATGATGCTGTCCGGGGGGTGTTTATCCAGCACGTTTCGGGAAATCCAGTGACGGCTATCGGCAAAGCGCTCACAGACCCTCAATTCCAGATCCCGGGAGGGATGCCGGACGAACTGGTTAACGAGAGCCATTGTTTCACCCCTGTAGGGATCGCTTTTTTTCTCGCAGAGCCGGATCACCTTTTTATTGTCAGCCCTCAGTGCTTTTGTAACGGCTTCCAACAGCGTGGTTTTACCGGTCCCCTTGGGCCCGTCCAGAGAAACAAACAGCGGACGATTCATTCTTCACATAACGATTGATGTACGGTTTTTTTGCCCGACCGTTCGCGGAAACCGCTTGGCGCGACGGCACGAATCGAGCGAGGGGTCTTATGAGCAGACATTGGCGGACACTCTATCCTGTTGGGGAGGGCTGGTGAATTGGAGAAATAACATCATAATGATGGCCATGCCTGATACTTTGTCGAAAGAACTCAGCCACTGCGAGGGATATCATGGGCGAAGGCGCTCCCATTCCGCCGAATGAAATTGAACGGCTAAAAGAGGTCGAAAAACTGTGTCCAACCGACTGCGAAGACGACGATGTCTTCGACAAGATCGTCGCGATGACCTCTGCGTACTACAACGCACCAATAGCACTGATTTCAATCGTCGATAAACACCAGCAGTGGTTCAAGGCACGCGTGGGGCTTGAAGAGACTCAGACACCCAGAGAGGCTTCCTTTTGCGCCTACTCTACGCTGGACAACACCCGGCTGGAGGTGTTGGACGCAACACTTGATACCCGTTTCAAGAACAATCCGTTGGTCACGGGGCATCCGCATATTCGTTATTACGCGGGTGCGCCACTCATTACGGAGGATGGTTTTACACTGGGAAGTCTTTGCATCATTGATACCGTTGCACGCTCTCCCATGAGTGATCGTGACGTGACGATGCTCAATGCCTTCGCTGAATTGGTCATGATGCGCATACGTGGTGTGCGATCTCGCAACTTCGTGGATCAACCCACCGGCCTGTTCAATCGAGTGAGGTTTGAGGAAGATATACGTCAAGCGATAAAGATCAAAGACGCCTGCCAGATCTATGCGATTGACGTCATTTCGCCAAAGTTCCTCAACGATATAGTGAAAGCACTGGGTTATAGTTTTTCAGGAGACCTGATCCTGGCTATCAAGTCCCGACTACAGAAACTGTTACCTCAAGACTGCTTGCTTTATAAAATCAGCCCGACGCGCTTTGGCTTCATTCTCAAGGGTGATCAAACGGCTGAGCCTATTTGCGAAAGCATCCTGCATAACTTCAAAAAACCGGTTGAATGCCACGCCATCCCCATTTTGATGCAGGTGGGGATAGGTGTGCTGCCTGTTCTAGAATCGGAAGATCCCCAGCAGGACTGGCTGCGCCTGGTCGTCAGCGCTGCAGATGAAGCCCGTGACCGCCAGTTGGGATGGTCTCTTTATGAGCCGCAATTTGATGCAGCGCAACAACGCGCCTTCAGGTTACTCAGTTCGTTACCTGAAGCGGTCAACGCGGACAAACAGTTCAGCCTCGTGTATCAGCCCAAAATAAATCTATCGACAGGAAACTGTGATTCAGTCGAAGCATTGCTCCGTTGGACTCATCCGACGCTCGGGAACATCAGCCCTGCTGAATTCATACCTTTGGCTGAGAAGACCGCACTAATACCCTCCATAGGAATATGGGTGCTCAACGCGATTGTGCAACAAGCCGTTGTTTGGAAAGCACAAGGTTTGAGCCTGCGGATAGCGATGAATATAACCGTCAGCGATCTGGAAAGCGCAGAGTTCGTGGACGCGATGATTCATGAAGTTCAACAGCACGATTTGGCCCCTGCCAGCATTGAACTTGAGTTCACCGAAAGTATGCTGATGACAAACCCTGAAGAAGTCATACGGCAACTGGAGCGTGTTCGTCAATTTGGCGTAGAAGTGGCCGTTGACGACTTTGGCTCCGGATACAGTAACTGGGCGTACTTGAAGGAACTTCCCGCCAACACCATCAAACTTGATCAATCGCTGATCAGCGGGCTGGGCAGCAATCAAAATGATAAGAAACTCGTCAAAACCCTCATAGGGTTGGCGAAGGGACTTGGCTACCGGGTGGTTGCGGAAGGTGTAGAAAACGGAGAAATCCTCGATCTTTTAATGCAGTGGGGATGTTCGGATGCACAAGGCTACTTTATAGCCAAACCTATGAGTGCGAAGGCTTTGGAAGCCTGGATAGGACAAGGAGGCTATGGAGCAGGTACCCGTCCGGCAATCGACGAACGGTGATTGGCGTCCTGAGGGCACGCACGCCCCCCCTTCCCTTGAGCGGTTGATTGCTCTGCGTACGGCGCTTCACTTCGAAATTATGTTTTAACCAGATAGTTACCTATCTATATACTGCCCGCCTCATTTCGACGGGACATTCAACGTGAAGCAGAGTCAACGCCTCTCGGGCGTATCAACATTCATTCTGGTCGGGCTAGGCGTGATCATTGCCCTCCTCGGTCTGGCACTCGCTGTTGGCGGCGTGAAATTGGTCAGTCTGGGAGGTTCCTTGTACTTCCTGGTGGGTGGGCTGGTGATGGCGGCCTCCGGTCTGCTGATTGCTCGCTTCAAACCGGCCGGTGCCTGGTTGTTCGCAGCGTTTCTGGTGGGGACAGCGATCTGGGCAGTAAACGATGCCGGCCTGGTGTTCTGGCCAGTGTTCTCGCGCCTGTTCATGTTCAGCGCAGTGGGACTGGTCGTCACGCTGGTCTATCCATTATTGAAACGTGCCAACGGCGGCGCTCCGGGGCGCGGTGCTTATGCCGTTGCCGGGGTACTGGCGGTCGGTCTGGCCCTGGCCGCCGGCAACATGTTCGTCGCGCACCCGACGGTTGCAGCTACGGGCACCGGCCCGGGCCTCACGCCGGTAGATCCGCAAAAAACCCAGAAAGACTGGGCTCACTACGGCAATACCGAGGGCGGCAGCCGCTTTGCTGCACTGGATCAGATCAACCGCCACAACGTCGACAAGTTGCAAGTGGCGTGGACCTATCACACCGCAGACGTCGCCGAGAGCGACGGTAACGGCGCCGAAGACCAGCTCACTCCACTGCAAATCGGCAACAAGGTGTTTATCTGCACCCCGCACAACAATCTGATTGCGCTGGATGCCGACACCGGCAAGGAACTCTGGAAAAACGCCATCAACGCCCAGTCAAAAGTCTGGCAACGTTGCCGTGGCATGGCCTATTTCGACGCGACTGCAGCAGTTGCCGAGTCGGGTAGTTCACCCGTTGCCGTAGGCCAGCCAGCGCCAGTTGCCAACTGCCAGCGCCGTTTGCTGACCAACACCATCGACGCTCGCCTGATCGCCGTGGATGCCGACACCGGCGAGTTCTGCCAGGGTTTTGGCAACAATGGTCAAGTGGATCTCAAGGCCGGTCTGGGCGATGTCCCGGACAGCTACTATCAGTTGTCCTCCGCACCGTTAATGGCAGGCACTACCGTGGTGGTTGGCGGTCGCGTGGCTGACAACGTGCAAGCCGACATGCCGGGCGGTGTGATCCGTGGTTTTGATGTGATCACCGGCGCCATGCGTTGGGCTTTCGACCCGGGCAACCCGCAGGATAAAAAGGCGCCGGCAGACGGCAACACCTATGTACGCAGCACGCCGAACAGCTGGGCGCCAATGTCTTACGACGCGGCCACCAACACGGTCTTCCTGCCCATGGGCAGTTCCTCCACCGACATCTATGGTGTCGAGCGCAGCAAGCTGGATCACACCTACGGTGCTTCGATCCTGGCCCTGGACGCCAACAATGGCGAGGAAAAGTGGGTCTTCCAGACGGTCCACAACGACCTCTGGGATTTCGATTTGCCGATGCAGCCGAGCCTGATCGACTTCACCAAGGACGGCAAAACCGTACCGGCGCTGGTCATCGGTACCAAGGCCGGGCAGATCTACGTGCTGGATCGTGCCACTGGCAAGCCGCTGACCAACGTTGAGGAAGTGCCGGTCAAGGCAGCGAACATCCCTAACGAGCCTTACTCGCCTACCCAGCCAAAATCGGTCGGCATGCCGCAGATTGGTGCCCAGCACCTGACCGAGTCGGACATGTGGGGGGCCACGCCTTACGACCAACTGTTGTGTCGTATCGATTTCAAATCGATGCGTTACGACGGTTTGTACACCGCGCCAGGCACCGACAAATCCCTGAGCTTCCCGGGCTCGCTGGGTGGCATGAACTGGGGCAGCATCTCCACTGACCCGGTGCATGGTTTCATCTTTGTGAACGATATGCGCCTGGGTCTGTGGATTCAGATGATCCCTTCGCAGAACAAGGGGCAGGCCACTTCCGGTGGCGAAGCGCTGAACACTGGCATGGGTGCCGTACCGCTCAAGGGCACGCCTTACGCGGTGAACAAGAACCGCTTCCTGTCGGTCGCCGGCATTCCTTGCCAGGCGCCGCCGTTCGGCACGCTGACAGCCATCGACATGAAGACCCAAAAAATCGCCTGGCAAGTACCCGTGGGTACCGTTGAAGACACCGGACCTTTGGGTATTCGCATGCACTTGCCAATCAAGGTCGGTCTGCCGACGCTCGGCGGCACCCTGTCGACTCAAGGAGGCTTGATCTTTATTGCCGGCACTCAGGACTTCTACCTGCGTGCCTTCAACAGCGGCAACGGTGAGGAAATCTGGAAATCCCGCCTGCCGGTCGGCAGCCAGGGCGGCCCGATGACTTATGTGTCGCCAAAAACCGGCAAACAGTACATCGTCATCACCGCAGGTGGCGCTCGTCAGTCGACCGATCGTGGCGACTACGTAATGGCTTACGCGTTGCCGTAAGGCACTGCACTCACCCGCGCTCTTGCAGAGCCGGGCTGACTGTCATGCGCGGTGCCCAAGGGCACCGCGCTGCATTTGTATATTGATCCGGTCTACAGCAGGAAAATCCAGTGATTGCGAGCTGCTCGTTTCACTTGTTGCGATCTGATCAAAGGCCACATTCGTCTGGCCAATTCGCCTACCCTCCCCCGCAAAGCTGACACAGGCCGTGCACTTGAACTTAAATGGGCACCCGCACGGCAGACGACGGCGTTAAGGTGGGTTAAATAATTTTGATGTTCGGCTTGATCGCAGATCACCAGGGTATGCCTGTACTGGGCGTCGACATTACGTCGCAATGGCCGAAAACAGATTCCAATGGAGGAAAACATGAGTTGCGCGTTGGTCATAGAGGACGACAAGGTGACGGCACAAGTCATCATCGCTGAACTCGAACGTCACGGGTTCAGTTCAAAATGGGCCGCTACCGGACGGGACGGACTGGCCTCGGCGATTGCCGGTGGTTTTGACGCCATTACCCTGGATCGCATGCTTCCCGACTTCGATGGACTGACGATTGTCAGCACATTGCGCAGCCTTGGGATTCAGACGCCGGTGCTGATGATCAGTGCACTGTCCGACGTCGATGAGCGCGTTCAGGGCCTGCGAGCGGGCGGCGACGATTATCTGACCAAACCCTTTTCCGCTACCGAGATGGTTGCGCGACTTGACGCATTGCTTCGGCGCACCCATGCCGACGCCAGCCATCCGCAACTCAGTTGCGGGAACCTGCGACTGGACCTGGTCGAGCACAAGCTGACTCGAAATGGCGAACCCATCGGGCTGCTGCCCACCGAGTTCAAACTGCTCAACTACCTGATGCGCAGCGCCGGCCAGTTGGTCACCCGCACGATGTTGTTCGAAGAGGTCTGGGGGTATCGATTCGACCCTGGCACCAACATTATCGATGTCCACATTGGTCGGCTGCGCAAAAAGCTTGAAGGCGATGAAGGGACGCCCGTCATTCATACGATACGCGGTGCGGGTTATGTCCTTGCTGCCAAAAACTGAGCAATGGCGCTCCTCAGGTAGTCGTTTGATCGGGTTCTATGCCCTGTTCTTCGTGGCCTGGGGTGCGCTCTTTACCGGCGTGTTGTACTGGGAAATCTCCCACTATCTGGGAACCGTTGCAGAGCGAACATTACTGCAGCGCGCCCACTACTATCAAAAGATCGATGACGAAAAACTGGTGAATGAACTGGCGGCCAGTGAAGCCTTTTCAACCCCCGGAATCGATGCCTACGGGTTGTTCACCGCCGAGGGGCAGCACGTTGCCGGAGACCTGCTCAAACTGCGCTCCAGCCTGCCCGATGATGGCAAGGTTCATTATCTGGAACGTGGGCTGAGCATTGCGCTACCCAATAAAGAAACCCGCAGCAGTTATGCCCTGTTAGCACGACGCCCCGACGGGCACATGCTTATCCTGGCGCGTGACGGTGGTTCGATTTCTGCCGTGGGCGGGATTATCGAACAGGCCTTGATGTGGGGTTTTTCGTTGACGCTGATTCCCGGATTAATCGGCTGGCGCCTATTGCGGCGCCGGCCGTTGCGGCGTGTCAAACGTCTTCAGTTGTGTACGGAAAGTATCGTCTCAGGCAACCTGGCTGAGCGCCTCCCCCTCTCCGCTCGCCGTGATGAACTGGACATGCTGGCCAATGCCGTCAATACAATGCTCGACCATATCGAGCAATTGATGCACGAAGTCAAAAGTGTCTGCGACGGGGTTGCCCATGATTTGCGCACACCACTGACACGTCTGCGCGCCAGGCTTTATCAGCTCCAGCAACTGCCACTCGACCTTGATCACCAGCAGACATTGAACCAGGCCCTTGAAGAAAGTGAATCGATCATGGTGCGCTTTCAGGGCTTGCTTCGGGTCGCCGAACTCGACGATATCCGCCGACGCTCGGCATTTGCGCCGTTTCCGATCATGGCGCTGTTGCAACAGGCACATGAGTTTTATGAGCCTATGGCGCTGGACCGTTCGCAGACACTGTCCCTGCAGATCACCAGTGACTTGCCCAAATTGGTAGGGGACTCATCGCTGCTGTTTGAGGCGCTGGTCAACTTGCTGGATAACGCGATCAAGTTTACGCCGCAGGGCGGGCATATCACGTTGCGCGGCAGTATCAAGGATTCAACGGTTGTCATTGAAGTCGCCGACGATGGGGCCGGGATACCCGAGGCGGACCGCTCGCACGTCATTCGCAGGCTCTATCGAGGGGAGGCAAGCAGAATGCAGCCCGGACATGGCCTGGGCTTATCGTTGGTCGCGGCCATCGTCAAATTGCACGGCTATTCGCTGGATATTCAGCCTGCCGCGACGGGGCGTGGCACCCGCGTGCTGATTCATTGCCCGATGGCCCCTGCCTGAATCTCGGGCTATTCGTAGCGGAACATTAAATTAAACTTAACCCGGCTTAATTTGAGCGCCCCATGCCCGGGGGCTAGCGTGGCGCTACTTTCTGCTGCCCCAAGGCTTCTTGCTTGTGAAATACCTGTTGTTCCGATGTGTATTCACCCTGCTCTGCGCAACATCGCTTGTTGTGTTGGCCCACCCTGCTCTGGCTGACAACAACACCCGAGGCGCCATGATCCCTGCCGCACCGAAGCTCGGTGCCAAAGCCTGGATACTCATCGACGGCGCCACCGGTGCCGTTATCACCAGTCACAACAGCGATATGCGCCTGCCGCCGGCCAGCCTGACCAAAATGATGACGGCATTTGTCACCACGCGTGAAATCAAGGCCGGGCGTATCAAAGCAGATGGCATGGTCACTGTCAGCGAAAATGCCTGGCGTACCGGCGGTTCGCGCATGTTTCTTGACCCAGGCAGTTCCGTTTCGGTTCACGACTTGCTCAGCGGCGTGATCATCGACTCGGGTAATGACGCCAGCGTGGCGCTCGCCGAACATGTCGCCGGAAGCGAAGGCGTTTTCGTCGGCATGATGAACTCGACAGCTACGGCCTTGGGGATGCGCAACACACACTTCATGAACTCCACCGGCCTGCCTCAGCCAGACCATTACTCATCGGCCCGGGACATGGCGCTATTGGCGCGGGCGATCATCAACGAAGGCGCTGATACCTATGCGCTGTACGCCAAAAAACACTTCACCTGGAATGGCATACGGCAAGCCAACCGCAACCTTCTATTGTGGCGAGACGACAGCTTCGACGGACTGAAGACTGGCCATACCGAAGCGGCTGGCTATTGCATGGTAGCGTCGTCGCGTCGAGACGGGCGGCGTTTGATCAGTGTGATCTTTGGTGCAACCAGCACGCAAAAACGCACCGCAGAAACTGAAAAACTCATGGGCTACGCCTTTCGTTTCTATGACACCCAAACCTACAAAAAAGCCGGGGAAGTACTCAAAACGGCTGCGCTCTGGAAAGGCGAGAAACGATCGATCGCTCTGGGCTTACTCGACGACATGACCCTCACCCTGCCCAAGAACAGACATCGAAAAATAGAGACACGCATCGAGATTGACGGGCCGCTGCAAGCGCCTATCGCCATGGGCACCGTCGTCGGGAAACTGGAGCTGTACGATGCCGGGCAACTGCTGGGGAGTCGTCCGTTGATCGCACTTGAGGACGCTGAGGCAGGCAGTTGGTGGAAACGCTGGTGGGATACGACGCACCTGTTCTTTACCCAGATGATTCGCGGCTGGTTCGATGACACTCAAACGGCCTGAGGGGCGCGGATTCCAGCGGACCGTACGGCCCGTGACGTGGGTGTTCTGTCGTTTGGATGAAGGATTGGTGTTAAATAGGCGCCAGCCTTAACCTTGTCGCGTAAAGCCGTGCAGCGAGAACCGATATGAATGCCCCTTCCAAGATAAATGACGCTCAACTGCAAATGGCGGTGACCGCATGATCGAAGTCACCGAAGTTTCCATTGCCCAACTGCGTGCTGCGCTGGAATCCGGCCAGACCACATCGGTTGAACTGGTGCAGGCCTATCTCGCCCGCATCGATGCCTACGACGGCGCCGACACCCCGACAGCGCTGAACGCCGTTGTCGTGCGCAATCGCGAAGCCCTCAACGAAGCACTGGCCAGCGACGCCCGCCGCGCCAAGGGCGAAACGCGGAGCCCGCTCGACGGTATTCCTTACACCGCCAAGGACAGTTATCTGGTCAAAGGTCTGACTGCAGCGTCCGGCAGCCCGGCGTTTGCCGATCTGGTCGCTTATCGCGATGCGTTCACCATTGAGCGCCTGCGCGGTGCCGGAGCGATTTGCCTGGGCAAGACCAACATGCCGCCGATGGCCAATGGCGGGATGCAACGGGGTGTCTACGGCCGTGCCGAAAGCCCTTATAACGCTGACTACCTGACTGCGCCGTTCGCCTCGGGTTCGTCCAATGGTGCCGGCACCGCCACGGCCGCGAGTTTCGCCGCGTTCGGTCTGGCCGAAGAAACCTGGTCGAGCGGTCGCGGCCCAGCGTCGAACAATGGCTTGTGTGCCTATACCCCGTCGCGCGGGGTGATCTCGGTGCGCGGTAACTGGCCGTTGACCCCGACCATGGACGTGGTCGTGCCGTACGCCCGCACCATGGCTGATCTGCTGGAAGTGCTCGACATCATCGTCGCCGAAGACCCGGACACCCGAGGCGACCTTTGGCGCCTGCAACCGTGGGTGCCGATCCCGAGCGTCAGTTCCGTGCGCCCCGCCGCTTACGCCGAACTGGCTGCCGACAGCGCCGCGCTGGCCGGCAAGCGTTTCGCCGTGCCGCGCATGTTCATCAACGCCGACCCTGATGCAGGCACCAGCGAAGCGCCGGGCATCGGTGGCCCGACCGGCCAGCGCATCAACACCCGTGCTTCGGTGATCGAGCTGTGGAAACAGGCGCGGCAGGCCCTCGAAGCGGCCGGTGCCGAAGTCATCGAAACCGATTTCCCGCTGGTCTCCAACTGCGAAGGTGACCGTCCCGGTGCGCCGACCGTGTTCACCCGTGGTCTGGTGTCGAAAGAGTTTCTTCATCATGAATTGTGGGATCTGAGCGCCTGGGCGTTCGACGATTTTCTGCAAGCCAACGGCGACCCGAAACTCAATCGTCTGGTCGACGTCGACGGGCCGAAGATCTTCCCGCACGACCCGGGCACCCTGCCCAACCGTGAGGGCGACCTAGCCGCAGGCATGGACGAATACGTGCGCATGGCCGAACGCGGCATCACGCCGTGGAACGAAATCCCGACCGTGCCCGATGGCCTGCGCGGCCTCGAACAGACCCGGCGCATCGACCTTGAAGACTGGATGGATAAACTGGGCCTCGACGCCGTGCTGTTTCCGACCGTTGCTGACGTCGGTCCGGCGGACTCGGACATCAATCCAGAATCGGCCGACATCGCCTGGAGCAATGGCGTCTGGGTCGCCAATGGCAACCTCGCGATCCGTCACCTGGGCGTGCCGACGGTCACCGTGCCCATGGGCGTGATGGCGGATATCGGCATGCCGGTCGGCCTGACCTTCGCCGGCCGTGCCTACGACGATTCGAGCCTGCTGCGTCTGGCGGCGGCGTTTGAGTCGACAGGCAGCAAACGGATGATCCCGCCACGCACGCCACCGTTGTCGTAAGGTGATCGGCCCTGTGGGAGCGGGGTTGCTCGCTCCCACAGGGCCGTGTGGTGCCCTCAACTGAGCACATAAGCTCAATCCCCTCGCCCATATTCCCTCGATCATCACGGCCACATTCCTGGTTGCTGGCTACTCATCATGATCGACTGCGCCCTCTCGCGTATCACCCTGCTCGCCTTGCTCTGTGGCCTGAACACAGCCCACGCCAGCGGTATTTTCGACGATTCAAAGTCCGAAGTACTCAGTCGCAACTTCTACCTGAGCAATGACTATCGCTCGCCCTCGCCCTCCGAAAAAAACTATAAACAGGAATGGGCTCAAGGGTTTATCGGCACTTTCTCATCCGGCTTCACGGCCGGAACCGTCGGGTTTGGTATCGATGCGCATGCCTTTACCGGCCTGAAACTGGATGGCGGCAAGGGCCATTCCGGCACCGGGTTGTTGCCGGTCGACAGCGACGGCCGCAGCGAGAGCAACTATTCCAGCGCCGGCGGCGCCCTCAAGTTGAAGGCATCGCGCACCACCCTGGCGTTCGGCGAAATGACCGTGGAAACCCCAGTGTTCGACACCTCCGACAAACGTCTGCAACCGGAGTACGCCACGGGTTTTCTGCTCAACAGCCGGGAAATCGACAACGTTAACGTCCAGGCGGGGCATTTCACGGCGTTCAAGAATCAGGACAGTTCTTCCGGCAAAGGCGATTTTTACGGCTACGGCGCCAACACCGAGGCTGGCGGGATCAGCTTTCTCGGCGCCGACCTGTTCAACGACCGTCCTATCGGAGGCGCCCTGTACGCCTCTGAACTGACGGACACCTGGCATCAGTACTATGCCAACCTGCACTTCAAGCAATCAGGCGTGCTGCTCGACGCCAACCTCTACCACACCCGCGACACAGGCCAGGCGCTGGCCGGGTCAATCGACAACACCGCGTTCAGCCTCTCCGGCAAATACGCCTTCGGCGCGCACGCGGTGATGCTCGGCTGGCAAAAGATCAATGGCGACACACCGTTCGATTTCGTTGGCGGCGACTCGATCTACCTCGCCAACTCGATCAAATACGCCGATTTCAACGGCGCCAACGAACGCTCCTGGCAGGCGCGCTACGACCTGGACCTCGGCACCTTCGGGATTCCAGGCCTGAAGTTCATGACCCGCTACGTCAGCGGAAGCCACATTGACGGCACCCACGCGCCCAAGGGCGGCGCCTACAACCCGTTTGATCCTGACAGCGGCAGTTATCAGCCTCAGCAAGGCGATGGTGGCAAGCACTGGGAGCGCGATATCGATTTGAAGTACGTCGTGCAATCGGGCGCGGCGAAGGATTTGTCGGTGCAGGTATCGCATGTTTCACACCGGGCCAATGATGCCCAGGCAGGCGATGACATCGACCGGATCTACGTGGTGATCCAGTACCCACTGGGTTTCTGACGCACCACGATCAACCCGCACACAGATTTCTGCGTCGGTCCCCCCCTGGGGCTAACAAGGACAAACCACGCTTGCACCCAGCCAGTCGCCCAATCTTTTGCCTTTTAAACTCCAGCGTTTAAAAGACACCTCCAGACACGCCTCCGAGGCTACACACCCTTGCGCCATTGCCTACAGCTACGACAGAATCCGCCGGCTTGTGCGCCTTGGGGTCGGGTTCTATTGTGGGTCGGTCGCTGACAAATCAGCGATCGGGTTTAGCAGCTCGGCAAATTTCAAGGCACGCGAGTATCGCCATTACGTTATGGCGGCTTTGCGTGGGGCACTTCGGTGCGCCGGGATCCTTGAGCCTGGTGAGACTGTCAGAAATTTTGTGTTCGGGCATAACATGTTGAAAAGGAGCATGTATGCCGACCAAAAAGAAACCGGCCTCGGAGGCCAAACCTCAGTTTCCTTCGATCCCGAAAGAGCTGATTGAT